>NZ_JBFAIM010000029.1:0-130943 GCF_040654715.1 Nonomuraea sp. NPDC050643
ACATGATCACCGGCCTCTACACCGCGCTGGCCGACTCGATCCCCATGATCTGCGTGACCGGGCAGGCCCCCGGCACGACGGCCCGCGCCGCGCCGCCGGGCTGATCGAGGAGCTGATCCGCGCCCGTACGGCGCCGCTCACCGGAGGCCGGCCGTGAGATCCGAAGAACTACTGGACGCGCCGTACGCCGACGTGCCGACGATCCCGGCGCCCGTCGACGTCATGCCGAGCCTGATCGCGGCCGGCCGTACCGCGCCGGTCGTCAGGGTCGGCTACTACGGGGGCACCGCGTGGGCGGTCACCGACATGGAGCTGGTGCGCGCCGCCCTCACCGACCGGAGGCTCAGCAAGGACATCGAGCTCACCCCCGAGTGGATGCGGGTGCCCGGCGTCATGCTCGGCTCGCAGCCGCGCGCCGACGTCGCTCGTACGATGGTGATGAGCGAGGGCGCGGAGCACGCCCGCATCCGGCGGCTGCACGCGCGGATCTTCACGCCGCGCAACGCCGAGAAGTGGGGCGCCCGCCTGGAGGTCCTCGCCGAAGACCTGCTCGACGAACTCACCGGCGGGGCCGGCAGCGGCGGGGCCGGCGGGGCGGGCGAGGTCAACCTCGTCGAGCGTTACACCTACCCGCTGCCGCTCGCGTTCATCTGCGACATGCTCGGCCTGCGGCCCGGGATGCGTGCGGTGATGCGGCAGGCCACCGACGCCATCATCTACTCGCCCTCGCAGGAGACGCGCGTCGGCGGCGTCGGCGCGCTGGCCGGCGCGGTCGCGGGCTGGGCGGGCGATCCCGGCCCGCTGGACGACGGGCTGATCACCGGTCTGCTCGACGCCGTCGACGGCCAGGAGGCGATCACCGTCAACGAGGTCGTGACCTGGACGGTCGGCCTGGTGATGGCGGGCTACGAGTCCACGGCGAGCCTCATCTCCGCCGGGATCCTGGAGGCGCTGCGCCGTGGCGGGCACGAGCGGCCGCGTACGCCGGGGCAGATCGACGCGTGGATCGAGGAAACGCTGCGGGTGCACCCGCCCTTCCCGCACGCCACCTGGCGGTTCGCCACCGAGGACATGGACCTCGGCGGCTACCTCATCCCCGCGGGCGCACCCGTGCAGATCAACGTCGCGGCGGCCAACCGCTGCCCGCACAGCGAGAACGCCGGTGACGACACCGACGAGTTCGACCCCAAGGCGGGCCGCGGTCACATCAGCTTCGGGCTCGGCCACCACTACTGCCTGGGCGCGCCGCTGGCCCGCCTGGAGGCCCGGATCGCGCTCACCGCGTTCCTCCACCGTTTCCCGAACGCCCGGCTCAGCGAGGAGAGCGAGGTGGGATGGGAGTCCGAGTGGATGACCCGTCGCATCAACGTCCTGCCCGTCGTGCTGGGACGACCCACCCGAACCCGGAAGGGATGACCCCCGTGGCCGCGACCTCAGAATCCGTCCTCGCCCTCGCGATGCTGCCCGAGCACGAGGCGTACCCCGCCGTGGCCGCCCTGGGCCCCGCCGCGATCGCCGAGATCGTGCTGGCCGAGGTGGCCGCGCTGACCGGCGTGCTGCCCGGCCCGGAGGAGAAGGTGCCGGTCCAGTTCGACCTGGGTTTCGGCGGCGCGCGGATCGGCTACGTGCTCACCGTCGGAGGCGGCGGCGCGGCGACCGTGGAGGCGGGCACGCTCGCCGAGCCGGACGTGGTGATCCGTCAGGACCTCACCGAACTGATCCGATCCGTGTACGGCGAGGCCGGAACCCACGTCGCCACCAGGGAGATCACCCTCAACGCCCCGGACGGCCCGCCCGGCTCCGACCCCACCGGGCAGCTCGCCCGCCGCCGCGCCAACGCCGTCGCCGCCGCCCGGTCGGCCTCCCGGGCCGCGACGCAGAACCCGGCCGGCCTGACCGAGCTCGCGATCGGCACCGGCACCGACAAATGGGGCAGGCACTGGTACACCGCGACCTACGAGCGGCACTTCGACCGGTTCCGCGACGGCCGCGTGCGCGTGCTGGAGATCGGCTGCGACGGCGGCGAGTCGATGCGCATGTGGACACACTACTTCCGGCGCGGCGAGCTGCTCCGGCTGGACTCCAAGGACAAGGCGCTGATCACCCCGCCACGCGCGCGGTCGGTGTTCGGCGCGCAGGACGACGTGGGGTTCCTGACCCGGATCGTCGCCGAGCACGGGCCGTTCGACGTCGTCATCGACGACGGCAGCCACGTGAACAGCCACGTCATCACCTCGTTCGGCACGCTCTTCCCCCATCTGCGGGCGGGTGGCCTCTACGTGATCGAGGACCTCGGCGCGTCGTACTGGCCGGGATGGGGCGGCAGCAGCACCGAGCTCAGCTCCCCCGCGACGACGGTCGGGTTCATCAAGGAGCTGCTCGACGGGCTCAACCACCAGCAACTGGTACGCGACGGCGCCTACGAGCCGTCGCTCACCGACCGTACGGTGTCGGGCCTGTCGCTGTATCACAACATCGCGTTCATCCACAAAGGGCTGAACAGCGAGCGGGGCGCCCCCGCGTGGGTGACCCATGCCAAGTCCGCGCTGTTCCTGTGACCGGGGAGACCTGCGATGACGCGAACCTGTCCGCTCCCGGAGTTCCCGTTCGTCCGGTCGAGCGCGCTCGACGCCGACGCCCAGGGCATCGAGCTGCTCGGCGACGCTCCGGTCGTGCGGGCGCGGTACCGCGACGGCGGCGAGCTGTGGGTGGCGCTCGGCAACGCGACCGCGCGGCAGGTCGTCACCGACCCGCGCTTCTCCCGGCAGGCCGCCGTCGCGCCGGACGGCCCGAAGATCGGCAACGCCGTGCCGGACCTGCTGATCAGCATGGACGGCAAGGAGCACCTCGCCGCGCGCAGGCTCTTCGCCAAGGCGTTCACGCCGCGCACGGTGGAGCGCCTGCGGCCGTGGATCGAGGGCCTGGTCAGCGACCTGCTCGACGAGGTCGAGAGGGTGGGCCCGCCGCTCGACCTGGTGGAGCACCTCACCGCGCCGCTGCCGGTGACCGTGATCTGCCAGCTCCTCGGCGTTCCGTACGAGGACCGCGGCGACTTCATGGACTGGACGGACCGGATGCTCGGCGACACCGGCTACACCCCGCGGGAGATCGGTGAGGGCATCGGCCACCTGCAGACGTACATGCGCGGGCTGGTGGCGTACAAGCGGGACAATCCCGGCGACGACCTCACCACCGAGCTGATCCACGTCACCGAGAACGGCGCCCGGCTCACCGAGGACCAGCTCGTCAACAACCTGTTCCTGATGCTCGGAGCGGGCCACGACACGACGCTCAAGCAATTGTCGAACTCGTTGCTGCTGCTGCTGACGCGCCGCGAGGAGTACGTCCGGCTGTGCGAGCGCGCGGACCTCATCCCCAACGCCGTCGAGGAGCTGCTGCGCTACCTCCTGCTGTCCCCGACGGGAATGCTCATCCGCGTCGCGGTGGAGGACGTCGACCTGGGCGGGCAGCCCGTCCGGGCCGGGGAGACGGTCGCCGTGCTGCACCACGTCGCGAACCGCGACCCCGCGCTGTTCGCCCGCCCCAACGACCTCGACCTCGCCCGCGAGGACGCGATCAAGCACCTGTCGTTCGGCGCGGGCCCGCACTTCTGCCTCGGCGCCCCGCTGGCCCGGCTCGAGCTCGTCACGGCCCTGACCCAGCTCACCCGGAGGCTCCCGGGCCTGCGGCTGACGGTGCCGGCGGAGGAGGTGCCGTGGAAGGAGGGCGGCCTGCAGCGCGGACCGCTGCGGCTCCCCGTCGAGTGGTCACCCCGTGCCTGACCCGGATGACTTGTGCCTGACCCGGATGAAAGGAAACACCGATGATTGAGCTCCCGCTCTTCCCGTTCGTGCTGCGGGAAGCCGATGAGGACGACCCGATCGCGCTGAAGTTCCGGGAGAGCGGCCCGCTGGTGCGTGCCCTCACCGAGGAGGGCACCGAGGCGTGGGTGGCGCTCACGTACGAGACGGCTCGCCAGGCGATCACCGACCCCCGGTTCAGCAGGCCCGCGGCGTTCGAGGCGGAGTCTCCGAAGACGACGCCCGCCCAGGCGACGCCGGAGATGCTGCCGAAGCTCAAGAAGGAGGACCACACGCGGGTACGCCGGGCGATGCTCAAGGCGCTCACCCCCGCCGCGCAGGAACGGCAGCGGCCCGCGATCCGCGCGCTCGTCGAGCGGTTCCTGGACGGCTTCGGCACGAGCAGGCCGGTCGACCTGCTGGCCGCGTTCCTCACCCCGCTGCCCGTCACGATGATCTGCCGGCTCTACGGCGCTCCCGAGCAGGACTGGGACCCGTTCGTCAGATGGGCCGACCACATCCAGCAGACGACGTCGTTCACCGCCGTCGAGATCATGGAGTCGGCCGCCGAACTGCAGAAGTACGGCGAGGATCTGGTGCGGGCCAAACGCGCCGACCCCGGCGACGATTTCACCTCCGACCTGATCCGCATCGGTGAGGAGACCGGTGGCCTCACCAACGAGGAGATCGTGCAGAACCTGCTGCTGATCCTCGTGGCCGCGAACGACGCCTCGCTCAAGGAGATGGCGGTCTGCTTCACCGCGCTGCTCAAGCGCCCCGACCACTACGCGTGGCTCGTGCGGCACCCCGAGCACGTGCCCACCGCGGTCGAGGAGCTGATCCGCTTCTCCCGCCTGTCCCGTAGCGGCCTGCCGGTCCGGGTGGCGCAGGAGGACGTGGAGGTCGGCGGCCGGCTCGTCCGCAAGGGCGAGGGGGTCATCCCGCTGCACCATCTGGCGCACCGCGACCCGGAGGTGTTCGCGGATCCGGACCGGCTCGACCTCACCCGCCAGGAGGCGGGGCGGCACCTCGGTTTCGGTGGCGGCGCTCACTACTGCACGGGCGCCCCGCTCGCGCGCGTGATGATGCAGGAGGCGTTGAGCGGACTCACCACCCGGTTCCCCACCCTGCGGCTCGCGGTGCCGTGGGGGGACCTGGAGTGGCAGGAGGGCGGGCTGCTCCGCTCCCCCAAGGCCATTCCCGTCCAGTGGTGACATCCCTGTCCAGCAATTTCCATCCACGAGATTTCGGAAGGTCTTCCATGGTCCAGACGCGAACGAAGGGCGCGTTCGACGGCGTCTTCGACAAGGTCGCCGGCGAGTACGACACCGAGGGCGTCCTGTTCTTCAAACCCGTCGCGGAACGGCTCGTCACCCATCTCGGAGTAGAGGAGGGCGGGCAGGTCCTCGACGTCGGCTGCGGCCGTGGCGCGGTGACGTTCCCTCTCGCCGCGGCCGTCGGCCCCAAGGGCCTGGTGTTCGGCATCGACGTCTCGGTGGGCATGGTCGAGGCGCTCGGCGCGTCGGTCAAGGCGGCCGGGGTGCGCAACATCCAGGTGCGCCTCATGGACGGGCAGGACCCGGCGTTCGCGCCGCAGGACTTCGACGCGATCACCGGCAGCATGAGCATCGTCATGCTGCCGGACCTCGCCTCCGCGTTCCGCAACTACGCGCACCTGCTCAAGCCCGGCGGCACGCTGGCCTTCACCGCGCCCGACACCCGCAACCAGGTCGGCGCGTGGAAGTCCGGCCCGGTCGACATCGGCAGGATCGCCGCGGAGATCCCTGAGGAGGTGCTGCGCTCGCACCCCATGCTGGCCAGGCTGGTCAACGGTGACCTGCTCGATCTGTCGGCCGTCGCGGGCCTGCTGGCCGAGGCCGGTTTCGTCGACGTGGCCGAACACCGCGAGGAGGTCACGGTGGTCGCCGACACCCCTCACGGGCTCGTGCGCTGGACACAGCGGCATGGCATGCGAGCGGTGTGGGACGCGGTCCCGCAGGACCGCCGCGCGGTGGTCGAGCAGGCGCTGATCGCCGAGGCGACGGCGCAGGCCGACGCCGACGGCAAGGTCCGTTTCGGTTTCCCTGTCGCGTATTTCGTGGCGCACACCCCGCAGGCGGGCGCCGGCGGCTGCCCGTTCGCCTAGCCCCTACATCGTCATCGCCCTGGAGGTTCCCCGTGACCGTCGCCATCGACGCGCTCGACGAGCTCGCACGTCCCGAATACCGCAGGGACCCGTACCCGTTCCTGCACTGGCTGCGCGAGAACGATCCCGTGCACCAGACGAAGTTCGGCTTCTACCTGCTCAGCAGCTACGACGACGTGTTCTACACGATGCAGCACACCGGTACGGCGTTCACCGTGCCGGACGAGACCTCGATCTGGCGGGACATCCCGCCGGACAAACACCACCATCCGTCGATCAGCAAGCAGATCGCGGCGTTCGCGTCGAAGAACCACCCGCACTACACGCGGCTGCGGTCGGTCATGGCGCGCGACATGACGGCGGCGCGGGTGCAGAAGCTGCGCCCGCGGATCCTGGAGCACCTGGGCGACATCCTCGACGGCATCGCGCCGAGGCTCGCCGCGGGCGAGACGGTCGACCTGCACGCCGAGGTGTCCACCCCGCTCACCCAGTTCGTGTTCGCCGACCGGGTGGGTGTGCCCACCGAGGACAAGGAGTGGATCGCCGACACGATCGCGCTGATGATGCAGGCGCTGGTGACCACCGACGAGAAGGTCGTCCTGGCCGCCGACGAGGCCAGCGACGCGGTCGAGGACTACTTCCGGGCGCGGGTCGCCGAGCGGCGGGCCGATCCGCGGGACGACATGATCACCCGGCTGGTCAAGGTCCACGACGGCTACGCGCCCGAGGACGACAAGCTGCTCATCGCGATCCTCTGGATCATGTGGATGACCGGGTACGAGAGCACGATCTCCGGCATCGATCGCGGCATGCAGGCGTTCTTGTCGCACACCGAGTACCGCTCGTGGTGCGACGGGGACGACGAGTCGAAGGTGCAGGCGTTCGTCGAGGAGACGCTGCGCCACGACGGCGTCGTGCTGTACACGCCGATCCCGCGCATCGCGCTGGACGACGTGGACATGAGCGACGTCACGATCCCGGCGGGGTCGTCGATCCGCATGCTGCTCGCCGGCGCGAACCGCGACCCCGGCGTCTTCCCCGACCCGGACAGGTTCGACCCGAGCCGCAACACCCACCGCATGCTGAACATGGGCTACGGCATGTTCCACTGCAGTGGCGCGGCGCTGGGCCGCGCGGAGATGGCGCACGTGCTGACCGGTCTGCGGCGGCGGTTCCCGGCCCTGACCTCGGCCGGTGAACCGAGGTGGAGCGACATCATCGAGACGCGCATCGTCGAGACGCTGCCCGCCAGGCTGGCCTGACCCTCTGGAGGACCAGGTCCGTCGTCACCCGTGGAGAAGGGCGTAGCAGCGGTGAAAGCACTCGTACTCGCGGGAGGGTCGGGCACCCGGCTGCGGCCGATCACCCACACCTCCGCCAAGCAACTGGTCCCCGTCGCCAACAAGCCGGTGCTGTTCTACGGCTTGGAGGCGATCGCGGCCGCCGGGATCACGGAGGTGGGCCTGGTGGTCGGCGGCACGCAGGCGGAGATCGAGGCGGTCGTCGGCGACGGGTCGGCGTTCGGGCTGCAGGTGACGTACCTGCGGCAGGAGGCGCCGCTCGGCCTGGCGCACGGGGTGCTGATCGCCCGCGAGTTCCTCGGCGACGACGACTTCGTCATGTACCTGGGCGACAACTTCATCGTGGGCGGCATCAACGGCCTGGTGGAGCGGTTCGCACGGGCGCGGCCGGCCGCCCAGGTCATGCTCACCCGGGTCGGGGACCCGCGCCGGTTCGGCGTGGCGGAACTGGACGCGAGCGGGCGGGTCGTCGGGCTGGAGGAGAAGCCGGTCCGGCCCAGGAGCGACCTGGCGCTCGTCGGCGTCTACCTGTTCAGCCCGGCCGTGCACGCGGCGGTGGCCGAGCTCAAGCCGTCGTGGCGGGGTGAACTGGAGATCACCGACGCGATCCAATGGCTGATCGAGGCGGGCCTGCGCGTCGACTCCTCGGTGATCTCCGGCTACTGGAAGGACACCGGCAACGTCACCGACATGCTGGAGGTCAACCGGCTCGTGCTGGAGTCGCTGGACGCGCGGGCCGACGGCCGGGTGGACGGCGCCAGCGAGCTGATCGGCCGGGTGGTCGTCGAGCCCGGCGCCTCGGTCGAGCGGTCCCGGGTCGTCGGCCCGGCCATCATCGGCGCCGGCGCCCGCGTCCGCGACAGCTACGTCGGTCCGTACACCTCCATCGGGGCCGGATGCGTCATCACCGAAAGCGAGATCGAGTATTCGATCGTGCTGCCGCGGGCCTCCATCGACGGCGTGGGCCGCATCGAGGCGTCCCTGATCGGCCACGACGTCGAGGTCACGCCCGCGCCCCACCTCCCCCGGGCCCACCGTCTCGTGCTGGGCGACCACAGCAAGGTGCAGATCCGGTCGTGAAGGGCCCGGTGACGAGGGCGCGAACTCACCGATAGGATCTTCGCATTCTCGCTGAAGCCTGGTCAGCCGCCCGCCGCTACCGCTACGGCCCCGCGGCTGCCGTGATCGTCGTGCTCTACCTGGCCGCCGTGGTCGCGGCCATCGTGTTCTCCGCCGTCACCGGTGAGGTGGGCACCGCCTGGACGGTCGTCGTGTGGTCCCCGTGGCCCGGGCCGCCCCCGGGGTGGTCCGGAAACGGGTTCGTGCCGGCGTTGATCGGCTCGCTACGGGCCTGGATGCTCTGGCAGGTCCTGCGTGGGCCGGTCGTACGGGTGCCCCGTCCGCCGCAGGAGCGTGAGGCGGTCGCGCTGCGGCTTGCTCTCTACCTGGGCGTGGCCGTGAACCTGATCCCCTGGAGCCAGGGCGGCGGCCTGTACCAGGAGGTGGCGTCCGTCGTCTCCTTGGTCGTGCGGGTGGCGCTGGTGGTGCTGTTCGCGCTGGTCCTGACGGGGACGCTGCCCGGGTTCCGGACGGTGGCGCTCGCGCTGGGGGTGGTCGGTGTGGCGGGGGCGGCCCTGGGCCGGGTGCTGGTCCCGACCGCGACCTCGGAGGGCGGGCTGGGACCCGTGCCGGTGTGGCTGGTGTTCGAGGTGCTCGGGCTGGTGCGTGTCGCCTGGCAGGTGATGATGCTGCGCGGTCAGCGCGGCGACGGCCGGTGGAGCGCCGCCACCGTGCGCTATGGCGTGCTGGACCTGGTGGCCTTCCTCGCGCTGCTGGTCGTCAACGCCGTCAACTGGCGGATGTGGAATCCGCCGATCGAGGCCCTGGCCTTGGGGTGGGTCCTCGCGGCGCTGAACGTGTTCGGGCCGATCTGGTGGGCGCGGACGGCCCATGAGCTCGCGGACGACCGTCGGCAGCGGGTGGTCGCGGGCCGTTAGCGGGTGCTCGGCGGCGTCAGGGCCGTGGTCCATCCCGGACGGTCGGCGAAGGAGGTCGTCCATCGGCCGCTGCTCGCGGATCGGAACACGTGAGGCACGGTGACCGGCTCCGTTTTTCAGCGGGTGGTGAACGCGCCGCCGTTCACGTGGATGGTCTGGCCGGTGATGTGCCGGGCGCCGGGAGAGGCGAGGAAGACGATGGTCCGGGCGATGTCGTCGGGTGTGCCCGGCCGCTTGAGCAGGGTCTCCTCCACGAGCCTGCGGTGGCGTTCCTCGGTCATCCCGTCACCGAAGAAGTTGGTGCCGGCGACGTAGCCGGAGGAGATGACGTTGCAGGTGACGTCGCGGGGGCCGAGCTCGGCGGCCAGGGAGGCGTTCCAGGCGGCGAGCGCGGCCTTGGCGGCGCCGTAGGAGCCGCCGCCGCGTTCGGCGCCGATCGACCCGAGGCTGACGATCGCGCTACCCGGGGCGAGCCGGTCGCGGACCGCCGCCGTGGTGAGCACGGCGGTGAGCACGTTGGCGGAGACGCTGGACAGCCACTGCCGGGCGAGCGCCTCCAGCGGCGGAGCGCCCGCGTCCGGGGCGGCGGGCAGGCCACCGGCGGCGTTGACGAGCACGTCGAGCGACCCGGCCGGCTCCCCTGCCAGGGCGGCGACCTCCTCGGGGCGGGTGGCGTCGCAGGCCAGCCCGCGCACCCCCAGTTCCTCGGCCGCGGACTCGACGGTGTCCCGGTGGCGGCCGGTGATGACGACGTCGGCGCCGTCGGCGGCGAAGCGGGCGGCGACGGCCCTGCCGATGCCGCTGGTTCCCCCGGTGACGAGGACGGTTCTGCCCATGATTCCTCCTGACGGCTGATATGTTTAGACCTAAATATAGTGGAGGGTTCTCACAGCGGATGACCGACACCCCTACCAGCCCTGCGGAGATCGCGGCCGCCTGGCAGCGCGAGCGCCCCGGCACGCCGACCGACTCCATCGAGATCGTGACGCCGATCTGGCGGCTGGCCAAGATGCTCGCCGACGACCGCGCCCGCGTCCTGCGCGCCGCCGGCATCGACGCGGCCACGCTCGACCTGCTCTCCGTGATCCGCCGCTCCGGCCCGCCCTACCGGCTGAGCACCCGCGAGCTGGCCCGCCGCACCCTGGTGACGGCCGGCGCGATCTCGCAGCGCGTGGCCAGGGCCGAGCGTACGGGCCTGATACGGCGCAGCCCCGGCGACACGGGCCGCAAGAGCGTCGCGGTGTCCCTGACGGACGAGGGTCACGCGCTCATCGAACGATCGGTCGACTCGGTCCTCGGCCGCGAGGCGTCCCTGGTCGCCGGGTTGACCGCGGCCGAACGCGTCACGCTCGCGACGTTGCTGGAGAGGCTGACCATCGACGTCCGGCACCGGATGTCGGCCACGGCGCCGCCTCACACCTGATCAAGGGGCCGGCGGTTGTGCGTCCGGGGCAGGCTCGCCGACGGTCGGCGAGCCTGCCCGCCGGTCAGTTGCGCGCCTGGTCGGCGGGCTCGGACACGGACGGCTTGGATACGGACGGGTCGGGCACGGACGGGTCGGGCACGGACGGGTCGGGCACGGACGGCTCGACGGCCTGGCGGGTGTCGCGCCGGGACTTGAGCATGCTGGCCCCCGTCGTGACGGCGAGCACGGTGACGATGACGGCCAGCGAGATCCAGTTGTTGATCTCCGGGACCCAGGTGACGTGCTCGCCGCCGTTGATGAACGGCAGCTCGTTCTCGTGCAGGGCGTGCAGCACGAGTTTCACGCCGATGAAGCCCAGGATGATCGCCAGGCCGTAGGTGAGGTAGACGAGTTTCTCCACAAGCCCGCCGAGCAGGAAGTACAACTGTCTCAGCCCCATCAGCGCGAACGCGTTGGCCGCGAAGACCAGGTAGGCGTCCTGTGTGATGCCGAAGATCGCGGGGATCGAGTCGACCGCGAAGACCAGGTCCGCGCCGCCGATGGCGATGATGACGATGAACATCGGGGTCAGCATGCGGCGGCCGTCGTGCTTGATGGTCAGCCGTGAGCCGTGGTAGGCGTCGGTGACCGGGAACAGCCTGCGCACCAGCCGTACGACGCCGCCGTTGGGGTCGTAGTCCTCGTCGTCCTTGCTGCCGAAGGCGAACTTCCACGCGGTGTAGATGAGAATGCCGCCGAAGAGCCAGAACACCCAGCTGAAGCGCTGTACGGCCTGCGCGCCCACGCCGATGAAGACCCCGCGCATGACCAGCGCCATCATGATCCCGATGAGCAGCACGCGGTGCTGGTGGATCGCGGGCACGGCGAAGTTCGCCATGATGAGCATGAAGATGAACAGGTTGTCGACGCTCAGCGTGTACTCGGTGATGTAGCCGGTGATGTACGAGGCCGCCTGTTCATCGCCGCCGAAGATCCACACGGCTGCGCCGAAAGCGACGGCACAGCCGATGTAGAAGGCGATCCAGCGCGCCGACTCGGCGATCGTGACCTTGTGGGGTCTCCTGTTGACGATGATCAGATCGAGGAGAACGAGCCCGAGCAGAGCGGCGATGGTGGCCGCCCACAGCCAGGCGGGCACGGACATAGGTGGGGGCATAGCGCTCCTCCGACTTGGCGTTGGCACGTCCGTCGGAGGTCTTCTCCGCCCGCAGCGTCGCGGACCGACCGCGCCGGGCCCCGAGGGCGGGTCCGTGATGACGACGCGGCCGCGAAGGAGTACTCCCCTCCACTTCGCCTGCGATCATACATACCGAATGGGATAAGCCAACATCCCCCTGGTGAGGCCCTGGCTCGGCGCGGGCCGCCGAAGGGGCCCTCGGCGGCCCGGCCGGGCGGGTGCCGACGGACCCGTCCAGGTGCCGCACATTCATGTCGAAGGCAATGTTCGGTAGGGAAACCGGTGGAACGGCGCGGCCCGCCACATCTCCCTGGGAGGCCTTCGACACTTGACCTGCACGAGATAACTGACAACCCGGGAAAGGCCCAGAAAAGGGCCCAAGGAGGTGCCGAATCATGTCTCAGGGCGGATCCGCGGACAAGCAGACAATGGCGTCCAACGCGAAGCGGGCGCTGGGTCTGGATGAATCCACCAAAATATGGCACGCCACCGTCTCACCCTCTCCGGAAGGGGCCGCCGAGTTCGTCAACAGGCCCCCTGCGCAGGGCGCGGGGGAGGCCGCGTTCTCCAATCGCAGCGACGGCTCCGTGGACGTCTACTACTACCTGTGACGAACCGGCGTCTCACTCCTGCGCCGCCGGGAAGCGCGGCAGCGGGCGGATCAGCGGAGTGAGCGTGCGTACGGCGTCGTCCAGGGTGATCACGTCGCGGGTGGCGATCGGGACGATCTCGCGCGCGGCGACGTGATCGTGAACGTGCTCGCCGATGATGCGCCCACGCCGGTCATGCGGCCAGTACATGAGGATCCGGTTGCGCTTGGTGAACCAGTCGTCGGACGGCTCGATCGGGAAGCCCTGGGCCGCGAGCTCATGGCCGGTCATGTAGAAGTGGAACGAGGAGTCGGCCCAGAATCCGGCGTCGCTGACCGTGAGCACGGGGTCGTGCACGGAGAACATGTGGCCGACCTGCTGTTCGTAGAACGCCTGCACCTCCTTGCCGGTCAAGGTCACGCTGGCCCCGTCGAGGTCGAGGAAGTAGACCGGCTCCTCGACCATCATGTCGGGCGCGAACAACTCCGGCCAGCGGCCGGTGAGCTCCAGCAGGTAGTGGCGCCTGACGACCTCGAGGATGTGCCGGCGCAGGGGTTCGCGGGCGGTCCTGATGAGGGCGTCCAGCGCCCGGGGGATGTTGGTGAGATCTGCTTTGGCCATGACGGCCCCTTTCGCGTCCTGTCGTGGAAGGGCGCAGCGAGGAGGCGCCCATGCGTTAGGGCGTTCCATGCGGTTCCGCCCTTGGGACGTGTCGGGCTGCGATGGTGAGCCGGTCTCCGGCAGGAGGGTGATCCCGGTGTCCGGTCGAGCCGGACTCGTCAGGGACGGTTCGGATCCGAAGGGGGCGCGAACCGTACGGTGATGGACAGGCCGCCTTCGGGGCGTGCGCCGGTGCTGAGGGTGGCGTGGTGGGCCCGGGTGACAGCGTGGACGATGGCGAGGCCGAGACCGTAGCCGTCGCGGCGGCCGTGACGTTCGGGCGCCAGCCTCTGGAAGGGCTGGAAGAGGCGCTGGATCTGGTCGCCGGGGATGACCGGGCCGCTGTTGGTGACGGTGAGGGCCGCCTGAGTGCCGGAGGTCCGCGTGGTGACCTCCACGTGCCCGCCCGCGTGGTTGTGGCGGACGGCGTTGTCGACGAGGTTGGCGACCAGGCTTTCGATCAGTCCCGGGTCGCCGGCCGTCACCGCGGGCGTCAGGTGTACGGCGAGGTCGAGGCCGGCCTGCGCGGCCAGGTCGCGGCGGGAGGCGAGCACTCCTTCGACGACGTGGGCGAGGTCGAAGGTGTCCCGGCGGGTGAGGCCTCGCTCGCTGGTGGCCAGCGCGAGCAGTGCCTGGACGAGCCGTTCCTGGTGCGCGCCGAGGGCGAGGGCGTCCTGGCAGGCCGCGCGCAACGTGCCGGTGTCGGCGTCGGGGTCGGCGAGCGCGACCTCAAGGAGGGTGCGCAGCCCGGCCAGAGGGGTACGCAGCTCGTGGGATGCGTTGGCGACGAAGTGGCGCTGGGCGTCGAAGGAGGCTTGCAGGCGGGCGAACAGGTCGTCGAGGGTGTGACCGAGCTCGGTCAACTCGTCCGTGGGCTCGCCGAGGTCGAGGCGCCGATGAAGGTCTCCGGCGGAGATGACCTTGGCGGTGGCGGTGATGGCGCGCAGCGGCTGCAGGAAGCGGCCGGCGACGTACCAGCCGAGAGCCAGCGCGAGGGGAACCAGGAGGACGAGCGCGACGGCGGATCCCGTGAGGAGCTGGGGCAGGCCGATCCCGGGCCCGGTCTCGGTGATCACCCTCGACGAGGGGTGGTCCTTGGAGGTGGCCGCGTCGATGCTGGCGAGCGGGACGGCGACCATGACGAGCACGAAGACCCCGGCGGCGTAGATGCCCGCCGCGTAGGCGAGCGCGAGCCGCGTCTGCAGGGACCTGCCGGCGAGCCTCTGGGAGGTCATGCCGGTCCGATGCGGTAGCCGCCTTCGCGGATGGTCTCGATCACGGGCGGGTCGCCGAGCTTGGCCCGCAGCCGGTGCATGGTGTGCTTGACGGCGCTGCTGAAGGGGTCGGCGGCCTCGTCCCAGACACGCTCCAGCAACTCTTCGGCGGAGATGACCAGGCCGGGCACGGCCAGCAGGCATTCGAGCAGGGCGAACTCCCTGGGGCTCAGCTCGAGACGCCGCCCGGCCCGGAACGCGGTACGGCGGGCCGGGTCGAGGGTGATGTCCCCGCACGTCAGGGTGGGCGGCAGCGGCGGGGTGGCGCGGCGGGCCAGGGCGCGGACGCGGGCGACCAGTTCGGCGAACGCGAACGGCTTGGCCAGGTAGTCGTCGGCACCGAGGCTGAGCCCGTCAACGCGATCCTCGATCGTGCCGGAGGCGGTGAGCATCAGGACGCGGGTCTCGCAGCGGCCGTGGGCCAGCCGCCGGCAGATCTCGTCCCCGTGGACGCCGGGCAGGTCGCGGTCGAGGACCACCACGTCGTAGCGGACGGCGGCCAGGCGGTCGAGGGCGGCGGTCCCGTCCAGGACGACGTCGACGGCCATGCCCTCACGGCGCAGCCCCGTGCCGATGGAACGGGCGAGGACCTCGAAGTCCTCGACGACGAGGACCCTCACCGCCGCCCACCACCGGTCGTCGCGCGCACGGGGCGGCCGAACCTGCCGCCGGGTCGGGATGCCATGCCCGCAACGATGCCAGATCCCCGGTCGCAGCCAGGTCGCAGCCGCCGCGACCCGGCCGGAACCGGGTGCCGCGTACAACCGTCGGCATGAGTTCGTTCACGCCTCACCCACCCGGCCGACGGGCCGGCTTCGCCGCGTCACTGCGCGCGGAGTGGGCCACGTTCCGCTCCACGCGGGGCTGGGTGCTCACCATGGCGGCCTCCGTGCTGGTCACCGTGTCGCTCGGACTGCTGGTCGCCGGGGGCGCCCGCAGCGCCTGCGTGACCTACCGGGGCGAGGGCCCCTGCCCCGCGCCTCTGCTGGGACCCGACGGCACGGCGGTGAGCGACAAGTACTACTTCGTGCACCAGCCGCTCAAGGGAAACGGCAGCATCACCGCCCGCGTGTCGGACATGACCGGGCAGATGCGGATGCCGGACGCCGTACCCGGGGTGCGCAACGTCAAGGCGGGCGCGGTGCCCTGGGCGAAGGCCGGGCTCCTGGTCAGGCAGAGCCTCACGCAGGGCACGCCGTACGCCGCCGTCATGATCACCGGCGCTCATGGCGTGCGGATGCAGCACGACTTCACCCACGACGTGGCCGGCGGTCCGGTGCGGGGTCCGCGGTGGCTGCGGCTGACCAGGTCGGGCGACACCATCACCGGCTACGAGTCAGGCGACGGCGAGAGGTGGGCGAAGGTCGGCACGGTCGAGCGGGCCGGGCTGCCGGAGACGGTCGAGATCGGGCTGTTCGCCGCCTCGCCCGGCGCGGTGTGGGACATGGCGAGGGCCTTCGCCGAGGCCACCGCCACCTTCGACCGGATCACGCTGCAAGGCGCGAACGGTTCGTGGCGGCACGACGACGTCGGCGTCTCCTTGGGGCCCGACGGCAAGAGCCCGCACCATCCGGGCCGGGTCGTCGAGTCCGGCGGCAGGCTCCTCGTGACCGGCGTCGGTGACATCGGGCCGGCGACGGCGGGGGGCGGCCTGCGCGCCGACCTCATGCTGATCGGCGGGGGCGTCGGGCTGATCCTGGTGCTCGTGGTGGCGGTCCTGTTCTCCACCACGGAGCACCGGCGAGGGCTGATCGGGACCGGTCCGCCGCCGGCACGACTGCTGGCCGCCAAGGCGGTGGTGGTCGGCGCGGTCGCGTTCGCGGCGGGGCTGGTGACCTCGGGAGTGGTCGTCCCCGTCGGCCTGGCGCTGCTGCGTGCCCATCAGAACCCCATTCAGCCGATCACCCTGGTGACCGAGCTGCGGGTGATCGTCGGCTACGCGGCGCTGAGCGCGGCCGCCGCCGTGCTGGCGCTGGGCCTCGCCGCGCTGGTCAGGCGGGCCGTCATCGCCATCGTGCTGGCCGTCGCGCTGGTCGTCGCGCCCTACCTGCTGGCGTCCGTGGGGCTGGTGCCCTGGCTGCTGATGATCACCCCTGCCGCCGGGTTCGCGATCACGCAGAGCGTTCCCACGTTCGCGCACGTGGACGTGGACCTGTCACTGATCGGCGGCTACTACCCGCTCCCGCCGTGGGCGGGTCTGACCGTGACCTGCGGATATGCCGCCCTCGCCCTCGGGGCGGCGATCGCCGCGCACCGCGGGAAGGCGCCACGTCCGGTGCCGCCCACCTGAGCGCGCGGGAGCCGCACCGCGACAGGCGGACGAGAGAATGACGACAGATCACCGGAAGCGCGTTTTCTTAAACTTTGTCCAGCCAGGATTACTGGACAGTGGAATGGAGCTGATAAATGAGGCTCGTCAAAGAATTCGCGGTCACGGCCGCCGTCGCCGCCGCGCTGGTCGTGCCGGCAGCGCTGGCACCGCCGGCCATGGCGGCCGAAAACGGCCGCGTCAGCGTGGCAGGATCATCGGCCAATGATTCCGCCCATGTCATGGGCGGACGAGTGGGCCCGTTCCGGACCTGGCAGGAATGCCAGAGATCGCGCAGGGAATGGGACATCGATTACGGCGTCAGCCTCTGCTATCACTCCGGGCCCTACCCCGACATGTTCTGGTTCGACTGGTACTGATCGGATCAGCGGCGACGCACCAGCCCGTGCTCATACGCGTAGATGACGGCGTGTACGCGCGTCCGCAGGCTCAGCTTGTGGAGAATACGGGCGATGTGCGTCTTGACCGTCCCCTCCTCGATGGTCAGGGCCCTGGCGATCTCACTGTTGCTGAGACCGCCGGCCAACTGGTGGAGCACCTCCCGCTCACGGGCGGTGAGCCGGTCAAGAGCGCCGGTGGCCGGGGCAGGCGACAGCGCGGCGAAGCGATGGATGAGCCGCGTGGTGACCTGCGGGTCGAGCAGGCCCTGACCACGGTGCAGCACCCGTACGGCCTCCAGCAGCAACTCCGGACCACTGTCCTTCAGCAGGAACCCGGCGGCGCCCGCCTGGAGCGCGCCGAACAGGTACTCGTCGGTGTCGAAGGTCGTCAGCGCGAGCGTCGGGGGCGGCGTCTCGGTGGCCATGAGCCGCCGGATCGCGGAGATCCCGTCGGCCTTCGGCATCCGCAGGTCCATCACCACGACGTCGGGCCGCCGCCACAGCGCCTGGCGTACGGCCTCCACGCCGTCGGCCGCCTCGCCCACCAACGCGATGTCGGGCTCACTCTCGAGAGTGAGTCGCAGCGCGTTCCGCACGGCGGGCTGGTCGTCGGCGATCACCACGCGAATGGTCATGCTCGATCCTCCCGGACCGCCACGGGAGGTGCGACCGGTGCGGGGGCGATCGGGACCGTCGCCTGGACGAGCCATCCGCCCGGTGGCCGCGGGCCGGCCATGAGCGTGCCGCCGTGCTGGAGCACGCGTTCCGTCATTCCTCGTAGGCCGCGCCCTTGCGCGGCGGGGTGCGGGACGGCCGGACCGTTGTCGCGAACGGCCAGCGTCACCTCACCGTGATCGCGTCGCAGGCTCACCACCACCTCGGTGGCCCGCGCGTGCCGGACGGCGTTGGTGAGCGCCTCCTGGGCGACCCGGTAGACCGTGTGGGCCACGCCGGGCGGCAGCGGGTCGTGCGGGCCGTCGCGGCGTACGGTGATCCGCAACGGCGGGATCGAAAGCCGGCGGGCCAGTTCTTCGATGCCCTCCAGATCGGCGCTCGTGTCAGAGGGCCAGTCACGCAGCGTGCCGAGCAGGGCGCGTACCTCCCGCAGAGCGGTGGTGGACAGGTCGGCGATGGTGCCCAGGGTCGTGTCGGCGGTCGCGGACGACCCGCGCAGCGTCCGGCGGGTGGCGGTGGCCTGCATGTGGATCGCGGTCAGGTGGTGGCCGACGCTGTCGTGCACGTCGCGGGCGAGCGCCGCGCGTTCCTCCGCCACGGCGCGTCTGGTCTCGGCCTGATCCAGCAGCGTTCGGTGGCGGGCGCGTTCGCTGTGCAGCCGCAGGGCGCGGCCGACGGCCACGGGCGCGATGCCCATCACGACCAGGTCGGTGACCCCCGACACGCCTGGCAGGGCCGCCGGCAGCACCAGCCCGTAGCCGAGCGTCCACTCGACGGAGCAGCCCGGCACGAGCCACGGACGGTGCGGCAGGTGGTAGGCCGCCGCGCCGAACATCGCCATCGTCACCAGTCTCCCCGGCCAGCCGATCACCTGCAGGCCGAGCAGCGTCACCGCGGCCGACAGCAGGGCCCCCGCCAGGGGATGGCGGGCCCGCAGCGGCAGCGGGAGCGCCGCCAGGACGCTGAGGCCGGCCAGGAGGAGCGCCCCGGTCCGCCCCGGACCGCCGCCGCCGTCCAGCACGGTCAACGTGACGAGCAGGACGACGGTGGCGAGCAGGAGCCCCCCTTCCCGCACCGCCCGGACGCGTCGGAGGGCGCGGAGCCGGGGCCACCGCGGGGACGCCGGCGGCTGCGGAGGATGACGGTTCACGGCG
Organism: Nonomuraea sp. NPDC050643; assembly: GCF_040654715.1. Taxonomy (NCBI): domain Bacteria; kingdom Bacillati; phylum Actinomycetota; class Actinomycetes; order Streptosporangiales; family Streptosporangiaceae; genus Nonomuraea; species Nonomuraea sp. NPDC050643. The sequence continues at coordinate 18,910 of NZ_JBFAIM010000029.1, forward strand.
GCCACGCTATGTCAGCAGGAGGCGCCGACCGGCGGCAGCGCGCCCGTGGTCAGGTAGCGGTGGACATGCTCCCGCACGCACGTGTTCCCGCTGAGATACAGGGCGTGGTCGCCGGTCGCGTTCAGGTAGCGGGAGCCGGGGTAGGGGAACTCCGCACAGATGAAGATGCGCGACAAGTCAGGATCCGGGAGTCCTTCCACCTTGGTGAAGAACGTGGCGTCACCGGCCTGCGCCTGGGAGATGCCGGTGGCCATCCGCTCCCACATCTCCTGGTAGGCGAAGCCGGAGCGGGAGACGATCTGCGTGTCGGTGACCGTGACGCCGGGACCCGCGGGGATCGGCTCGCGGCGGGCCGTGGCGAGCACCTCGTCCCAGACCGCCTCGACGTCCTTGCCGTGCAGGGCGCAGGTGGAGGTCCGCTCGCACCAGCCGGCGAAGCGATGGAAGTTGCCCTCCAGCGCCTTCGCACGCCGCTTCAGCCAGTCGCGCAGCGAGATCGTGGTGTGGTCGATCACGCTGTCCAGGTACATCCGCCCGACCTTGCCGGGAAACAGCTCCACGTAGGCCTGGGCGAGCGCGGTGCCATGGGAGTTGCCGAAGTAGGTCAGCCTGGACTCGCCGAGCGCCCGCCTGATGGCGTCCATGTCGTGGGCGGCCTGCCAGGAGGTGAGGCGGCCCGACAGGGGGCCCGCCTCCTTGCCACACGTCTCGCCGAAGGCGCGGTTCTTCGCGGCGTAGGCGTCGAAGGCCGCTCTGTCGGGGAAGACCCACTCGTACGTGAACGGCGCGGGCGTGGGGCAGGTGATGCCGCTGGACGTCCCGAACCCCCTCGGATCGAAGATCGCCACGTCGAACCAGGTGGTCAGGTCCTCGAAGGTGGCCTTGGCCTGCCGCAGGATGCGGATCTGCGCGCCAGGGCCGCCCGTCTTGACGAGCAGCACCCCTTTGCTGGTGGCCTGGTTCTTCGCGGGCAGCTTCGCCAGCCCCACAGTGATCTTGGCCTGTGCCGGCCGGGCCCAGTCGGCCGGCACCGTCAACCGGGCGCATGCCGGCCCGTCACCGCAGTCTGCCCAGGACAGCTCGGCCGCCTTCGCCGGTGGAGCGAGTGATGCCAGCAGAGCCAGGGCGCCGACGGCGGACCTGAGGACGAGGTTCATGCGGGACATGCTGGCCGGGCGGCGCGGGGCGCCGCATCTGCCGTTCGGCAGATCTTTCGCTCCCGCCGGGCGCCATCGGTTTCGAGGCCGAGGCGCGGCGTCGTGAACGGGGGCCGCGTCACCAGCCCCCGATGCCCTCCCCGGTCTTCGCCGCGCCGAGCGGCGCATGGGCGGCCGATCGGATGCGCCGCCGGTATTCGGTGGGCGTGAGCCCGACCAGGGTCCGGAAACGGCGGGCGAAGTACGTCGGGTCGTCCCAGCCGACGGCGGCGCCGACGCGGGCGGCCGGCAGGGTCGAGTGGGCCAGCAACGTGGCGGCCCGCTCGGCCCGCAGCCGGGCCAGGAAGCCCAGCGGCGTCAACCCGACGTACCGGACGAACAGCCGGCCGAGATAGGCGGGATCGAGATTGACCGCCCGGGCGAGATCATCCAGCCGCCACGGGTGCGCGGGCGCCGCCTCGAGCCGGGCGATGGTGGCGGCGACGGCGGGGTGGACGGCCGGATGGACGGCGGGGTCGAGCGTCTCCGGTTCGGGGTCACGACCGTCGGCCAGCACGCCGAGCACGGTGATCAGCCGGCCCAGCACCCGGCCCGGCCGGCTCTGACCGGCCCCGAGGTCTCGTTCGAGCCGGCCGATCTCTGTGATGGCCTCGTCGGCGGCGGCCGGATCGACGGTCGTGACCGCCACGCCGTGCGTGCCGGAGGCCACCGGGTCGGTCCACAACATCCGGCGCAGCATCGGGAGGTCGTACAGCGCCGCCAGTTCGCCTCGCAGCGCCTGGGCGGACAGGCAGCAGTTGGCGACGGTCAGGCCGGCGCAGTCGCGGAATCCGTGCCAGGCGCCGGGGCGGAGCACGATGACCTGCCCGTGCCGCAGCGGGCGCGCGCCCTGGCTGGTCAGGTGCCGGCCGTGGCCGGTCCCGATCACGGCGATCTCGAGGAAGTCGTGCGCGTGCGGGTCGATGTCGAGATCCACGTGGTGGACGCCGCCCAGGACCGGGCGCCCGGCGAACAGCTCATGCTCGTGCAGCGTGGCAGGCATGTCGGAATCGTACGACTGTCCGCCGGGATCGGCCTAGCCCTGACGGCGTACAACGACGACGCTGGTCGGTATCCCGACAGCAAGGAACCACGGAGGTCAGCGATGACAACGACCACGAACGAGCAGTCCGGCAGCGACGTCGGCGCCGACGGCCGGCTGCCGGACGACCTGGTGGCGGCGTACCGCGAACACGGTTTCGTCCGAGTGCGAGGCGTCCTCGATCCGGGCCAGGTCGAGCGCTTCCGGGCTGGGGCCGAGGCGTTCCTGGAGGCGCATAGGGCGGAGAGCCTGGAGCGGCAGGGCGTCTTCAGCCAGCTCGTCAACGTCTGGCAGCACGACCGGACGCTGCGGGAGCTCACCTTCGACGTGCGGCTCGGCCGGATCGCCGAACAGCTCGCCGGGTTCCCGCTGCGGTTGTGGCACGACCAGATGCTGGTCAAGGAGCCGCACAACAACGCCGCCACCGAGTTCCACCAGGATCGTCCGTACTGGCCGCACGCGGGCGACCGGCTCCCGCTGTCGGCGTGGATAGCGCTGGTCGACGTTCCGCCGGAGCGCGGCTGCATGACCTTCCTGCCCGGCACCCAGCATCGCACCGGCCTGCGCCCGCAGGACCTCCACCATGAGGAGGACCTGTTCGCGGCGGACCCGTCGCTGCGCTGGATCTCTCGCGTCACCGTGCCGCTCCGCGCCGGCGACTGCACCTTCCACAGCGGCTACACCGGCCACATGGCGCTGCCCAACCGCACCGGCCAGGCCCGGCTCGCGCACGTCACCATCTACATGGACGAGGCGACCCGTTACAGCGGGGCCGAGCACGTCGTGACCGACCCTCTCGGGCTCACCGTGGGCGACCGGCTGGACGGCGACGCCTTCCCCCGCCCCTGGGCGTAGGCCGTCACCGGACCCTGGCGCGAAACTGTCGGTGACGGCCTTCATACTCTGCGTCATGGCAGAAGAGGCCCTGGACATGGGCGAGATCACGATCTCCGACTGGTACGGCCACGCCGACAAGATGGCCGAAGTCCGCTTCCGCACGATCGCCAGACGCCTGCCCTCCCTCATCCGCCAGGCCATGGAGGTGGCCTGGCGGGCGAGTCCCCGCGACACCCTGTGCGCCGTCGTCCTCAACCTGCTCGGCGGCGCCTTCACCGCCTTCGGGCTGCTCGCGACGACGGGTGCGCTCACCGCACTGTTCACCGCCGGGCCGACGCTCGACCGGGTGCTGGCCGCGCTGCCCAGCTTCGCCCTGGTGGCCGCGGCCGCCGCGATGCGGGCGACGGTGCAGGCCGGGGCCGGATGGGCCCAGGCCCGCCTCAACCCCCAGATCTCCCGCCTGACCGAGGAGCGGCTCTACAGCCTCACCAGCGAGGTCACGCTCGCGGCCTTCGACGACCCCGACTTCCACGATGCCCTCGAACGCGCCACCGCGCGGGGGATGTACGTCGCCTCGACCGTGGTCGCCTCCACGATCGACGTGCTCACCGCCGGCATCGGGCTCATCGCCGTGGCCGGCGTGCTGGGCGTGCTGCATCCCGTCCTGCTGCCGCTGCTGCTGCTCGCCGTCCTGCCCGACTCGTGGGCCGCCGTCCGCAGCGCCCGCATGCGCTACACCACCGAATACGCGCTCATTCCCGCCCGCCGCCGCAAGTGGATCATCGGCAAGCTGCTCGCCGAGCGTGCCGCCGCCGCCGAAGTCCGCGCGTTCACCATGCGGGGTTTCCTGCTGCGCATGTACGACGCGGTCGCCACGGCCGAGCAGGACGTCCGGCTCGCCCTCGCCAGACGGCAGACGATCACGCGGCTGATCGGCGAGGCCATGGGCGGCATCGGCGCCGCGCTGGTCTACATCGCCCTCGGCCTGCTGCTGGCGGTGGCCGCGATCCCGCTCGCCGTCGCGGGCACCGCCGTCCTGGCCATCAAATCGGCCCAGACCTCGCTGGCCAACCTCATGTACGCCACCAACCGCCTCTACGAGGAGGGCCTCTACTTCACCGACTTCACCGCGTTCCTCGACCTCTGCGCCGACGGGCGCCGCCGGCCCGGCGCCCGCCCCGCCACCCCGGCGCTGACCGGCTTCCGGCGGATCACCGCCGAGGGGATCACGTTCTCCTACCCCGGCTCCGACACCCCGGCGCTGTCCGGGGTGTCCCTGGAGATCGAGCGCGGCGAGGTGATCGCCTTCGTCGGCGAGAACGGCTCCGGCAAGACCACCCTGGCCAAGATCCTTTCCGGCCTGTACGAACCCGACGACGGCGCGGTCCGCTGGGACGACATCGATCTGGCGGACGTCCACCCCGACGCGGTCCGCCTGCGCACCGCCGTCATCGCCCAGGACCACACCCGCTGGCCGCTGACCGCCCGCTACAACATCACCATGGGCACCGACAAAGGTGAGCCCGCCCTGCACGCGGCCGCCGCCGTCGCCGGGGCCGACGACGTCATCGCCGGCCTGCCGCACGGCTACCGCACCCTGCTCGACCGCCGCTTCAAGGACGGCCACGAGCTGTCGGGCGGCCAGTGGCAGCGCATCGCCGTGGCCCGCGGCTTCCACCGCGACGCCGACCTGCTCATCTGCGACGAACCCACCGCCGCCCTCGACGCCCGTGCCGAGCATGCCGCGTTCGAGGGCCTGCGCCACCACGCCGGCGGCCGTACCGTGCTGCTGATCACGCACCGCCTGGCCAGCGTCCGCTACGCCGACCGCATCTACGTCCTGGAGCACGGCAAGGTCGTGGAGCAGGGGACCCATGAGACGCTGATGGCCGCGGACGGCCTGTACCAGGAGCTGTACACCCTCCAGGCCACGGCCTACCGCTGACGACCGGCCGGCCTTCGTCACCCCCTCTCTCGCGTCACGCGAGAGAGGGACCGGCTCAGTCGAACAGCTTGTCCGTCACCGTCTTGGGATTCGGCGCCTTGACCGACACCTTGCTCCCCCATCCGGTGTATCGGGTGTCGACGGTGACGACGCTGCCTTCGAACTCGCTGTAGTCGTTCTTCACCCCCGTGGCCGTGTACGAGCTCGACAGCTTGCCGACCAGGCCCGCCGAGGTCAGGGTCAGCGTGTAGTCGATCTTCGTCTCGGCGGCCCACGTGCTGACCCCCGAGCGGGCGAACCAGGGCGACACCTTGGCCAGCTCCTTGAACGTGATCACACCGGCGACCTTGCCACCGGCCCTCGCACCGTTCTCGATCAGCGCCGACAGCGTCGTGGGCTCGGCGGGGTTGAGGATCTGCCCGTACACGCCGGGCGGCGCGCCGCCGCCCTTGCGCTTGAACCAGGTCTTGCCCTTCGGCAGCATCTTGGTCAGGATGCCGCCGGAATGGTAGGCGGTCCTGCCGATCGCGATCGTGCGGGACTTCTCGTCGTCCCACGAGGTGGTCGTGATGTCGTAGGCCGCCAGGCCCTTCCGATCGAACTGCAACACGCCCTTGCTGGTCTGCGCCTGCAACGTGTCGGTGCCGTCGGACCAGTTGGCCTTCTCGGTGAAACGCACCCCCTGCCCGGGGGCGAACTGGGCCGTCAGCGCGCGCACGGGATCCTTGGGCGCCGCCTGGGCCGGCGTGCCGGTCGCCAGGAGCGTTCCACAGGCCGCCGCACCAGTGATCATCTTCTTCATGACGAGGGATCATGCCGCAACCGCATCACGGCGCGGCCACGGCCGGGCGGCGCGGCTCACTCCCACGGCAGGGTCACCTCGACCCCGAACCCGCCGCCTGGCAGCGGTCCCCCCTGCGCCGTGCCGCCGAGTGCCTCGGCGCGTTCGCGCATGCCGATCAGCCCGTGCCCGAACGCGCCGGCCCGCCCCCGCTCCGTGCCCCCGACGCCCCCGACGCCGTCGTCGGTGACCTGGATGTGCAGCCCGTCATCCGCGTAACGCAGCGTCACCTCGGCGTTGGCGTCCTTGCCGGCGTGCTTGAGCGTGTTCGTCAGGGCCTCTTGCACGATCCGGTACGCGGCCAGGCCGACGTCAGGGGGTGCGGGACGAGTGGGGCCCTCGACGCGTAATCGTACGTCGATGGGCAGCCACTCGGTCAGCTCCCGGATCGCCTCGATCCCCGGCTGCGGCAGCGTCGGACCCTCCCGCAGCACGCCGAGCAGCATCCGCAACTCGGCCAGCGCGGTACGGCCCACGTGCCCGATCGCCTCGACGGCCGCCCTCGCCTCGGCCTTGTCGTCGTTCAGCAGCGCGACGCCCGCGCCCGTCGACTGGATCACCATGGCGCTCACGTTGTGCGCCACGATGTCGTGGAGCTCGCGGGCGATGCGGATGCGCTCCTCGGCCAGCGCGACCTGGGCCTTGCTCTCCTCGGCGCGGGCCGCGGCGCGCGCCACCGCCTCGGCCTCCGACCGCCGCAGCCTGCCCAGCCCCCAGGCCGCCGCGCAGGTCACGAACGACACCACGTACAGGTCGTCGGGAGGCTCCGGGAGCACCGGCCCCGCCCACATCCGCGCCACCGTCACGAGCGCCGGCAGCAGCGTGCCCGCGAGGAAGACGACCGGCCACCGCGAGGAGGTCCACCGGCCGCCGGTGTAGAGCACGAGCATGAGCGCGGTCGGCGTGCTCAGCTCCGCCCACGAGGCGTTCCACTCCGCCCAGATGTCCCACCGGCCGCCGGCGAGCCACAGCGTCCACACCAACGCCAGCACCGGCACCGGATACCGGCGCCGCACGGCGAGGCTCGCATAGGCCAGCAGGTCGCCCCAGAACGTCACCGGCAGGCTGCCGGGGCTGGCGATGGTGTGATCGCTGTAGGGCACCTCCACCAGGAGGAACGTGCAGGCCGCCGCGGCCAGCAGCGCGTCGGCGAGCTGAGGGTGCTCGCTCCACCAGTCCAGGGCTCGCCGCACCATGATCGAACACTACGGCCGGTACGTCATGCGCGCCAGCGCCGTACGCCCTGCGTCGCCGGGCCGGTCAGGGCGCGGGAGGTGCGGTGGCGCATGAAGCCTCCAGAGGGTCACGTCACGGCGTTCTCGACGGCACGCCGCACCTGAGGGGAACCGGCACCATTGTCAGGAAAAGCGGGCCGCGGAGCGTCAACCCACCGAGTGAGGATCGCTGCAACCTCCGCCGTACGGCCGGGCGGGCAGGGGTCAACCCACGCCGTACGCCGCCCCGCCTCTACCGCGGAAGTCGTAGCGGTGGTCGACGGCGCGGACGACGAGCGACGAAGCGTGACCTTCGATGACGTTATGTGACCGTGGCGCGCGGGAACCCTTCACGCGAACGCCTTCTCCCGCCCCGCCACGGAGGTGCCGGCTTGACCCGCCCGACCGACGGCTCCGTCCCGTCCCGCCCGAGCGGCCCGTGGACCTCGGCGGTGCCGACTACGGCCTGCCGGAGCAGACCTCCAACGTCGCCGCCTACCTGTCGAACATCCGATCCTGGATCAGCGGCAACAACGCCTGGAGCCGCAGCACCAAGCGCTACACCGGATAGAGCGGCTCCGCGAGGCGGTCGCGCACGGGACGGTGCTCGGCGACGTCCCGTCAGGTGGCGTCGAGGGCCGCGGTGATCTTGCGGGCCATGTCGGCCACGGTGGGGCCGGGCTCGCCCTGGTGGGTACGGGCGGCCGCCTCGATGGCGACCATGATGGTGCCGCGGAAGTTGTCGGCCTCGGCCGGATCCCGCTGCTTGAGCAGGCTCATGGCCGCCGTCAGGGCCGGCAGCACGTGGTCGGCGAGCCCGGCCACGGACCTGCCGTTCAGGTTCACGCCCCGCGACTTCTCGGCGAGCACGTGCCCGACCAGGCCGGTCGCGGAGTACAGGGCGACGGAGCCTTCGGTGGCGGCCTTGTGGGGCCGACCGGCGGCACCGGCGGCGGCCATCAGCGTGACGGCGCCGTACGCGGCGGTGCGCAGGGTGAGCTTGTCCTGGTCGGTAAGGGCGACGGACATGGCGACGTACTCCTTCGGACGGGCGGATGGTGGGAAGCGTCGTGGGCGGAGAGCGGAGCCGAGGAGGCGCCTCCCTTCGTCATGGCCACCACCATCGCCGACCGCTCTGATACCAGGCCGTCGCCGTGCTGACGCGGCCCTGACACCGGGCACCCGCACGGGACACCCTGCCGTCCACCTGTCTGGGCACCGGCCGAACTCCCGGGCGAGCCGTCCAGCGACCCCGGCCGCCGGTCGGGCGGCCGGGGGGCGCTCACGGCCGGGAGACGCCGTGGTAGTGCGGCAGGTCGAGCGGCGGCACCGGGAACCCGCCGGCCGCCGGCTCTTCGGACAGTTCCTCGAACTCCGCCTCCACCTGCGCCTTCCTGGCCTCCTTACGGCGCTGGCCGACGGTGTCGAACCGCATCCAGACGGCCAGCGCGCCGACCACGATGAGCACGCCGAGCCCGATGCCGAGCGTCCTGTCGCCCTCGTTGACCACGATGTTGCGCACGGCGGCCACCAGCAGGATCCAGGCCAGGTTGACCGGGATCAGCACCTTCCAGCCGAGCGACATGAGCTGGTCGTAACGCACGCGCGGCAGCGAGGCCCGCACCCAGATGACGAAGGCGAAGCACAGGACGAACTTGACGAAGAACCACAGCACCGGCACCCAGCCCGTGTGGGCCCACGCCCACGACATCGGAAGCGGCGCCCGCCAGCCGCCCAGGAACAGCGTGACGGCCATGCCGGCGGCGGTGAAGGTGTGCAGGTACTCGCCCATCATGATCAGGGCGAACTTCAGCGACGAGGAGTATTCGGTCTGGAAGCCGCCGACCAGCTCGCCCTCGCCCTCGGGCAGGTCGAACGGGATGCGGGCGGCCTCGCCGAACATGCAGATCACGTAGATCAGGAACGACGGGATCAGCAGCACCGCGTACCAGGTCTGCTCCTGCGCCCCGACGATCTCCGACGTCGACAGCGTCCCGGCGAACAGGAACACGGCCACGAACGACAGCGCCATCGCGATCTCGTACGACACCACCTGCGCCGCCGACCGCAGACCACCGAGCAGCGCGTACGGCGAGCGCGACGACCACCCGGCCAGCACCACCCCGTAGACCGACACCGCGCCCATGGCCAGCATGAACAGCACCGCCACCGGCAGGTCCACGAGCTGCAGCGGCGTCCGCACGCCGAACAGGTTCACGACCGGCCCGAACGGCACGATCGAGAAGGCCAGGAACGCCGGCACCACCATGATGACCGGCGCCAGCAGGTAGAGCACCCGATCCACCCTGCGCGGGAAGAGGTCCTCCTTCAGGCCCATCTTGATCGCGTCGGCGACCGACTGCAGCAGACCGAACTTGCCGGCCCGGTTGGGCCCGTAGCGGTGCTGCATCCGCGAGATCAGCTTGCGCTCGAACCAGACCCCGAAGACGACTCCCAGCGCCAGAAAGAGGAACACCATCACGGCCTTGATGATGGTGATCCACAGCGGGTCCTTGCCGAAGTCGGCGAGGGTGGGATCGGCCGCGAGAACGCCTGCCATGACGTGTTGCCCCTTCCTGTCCCCCGGCACCCGTTCGGCCCGGAGCGGAAGGTCACGCTAGCCGGTGAGCCGATCGGCGTCTTGAACGAATGCGAACAGCCGCTTCGGCGTCATCTGCGCCATCGCCCGGACCTCGCGGGTGAGGTGCGGCTGGTCGGCGTAACCGCAGGCGACGGCCTCGTCCAGGGTGGCCGAGGGTCGTCTCCACGTGTCCACGACCCGCTGGAACCGGGCGATCCGGGCCACCGTCTTGGGCGACAGGCCCACCACCCGGCGGAATCCGAGCTCGACATAGCGACGGCTGACGCCCAGCTCAGCGGCCAGGGCCGCGATGGTGGGCGGGCCGGTCGGCGCCTGCAGCCGCCACCACGCGCGCATGATCAGGTCGTCGGGGCCGGGGTCGGGGCGCAGCCACGCCGTCAGCCGCTCCTCCAGCAGGCCGAAACGGTCGGCCCAGCCCGCCGACGCGGTCAGCCGGTCGGTCAGCTCCGCGGCACGGGTGCCGACAAGGTCTTCCAGCCGCACGGTCGTGCCGGCCACCTCGCGTACGGGGGTCCCGGTCAGCGCCGACATCCCGGCGGGGGTGAGCCCGACCGCCACCCCGTGACGCCACGGCGTATGGGCCGAGAACGTGGCGGTGGCGCGGGGGCCGGTGACGATCGGGCCCATGCCGGTGAAGTCGATGATCAGGGTGGCCGCGTTGAGCGGCAGCATCCGGCTCGGGTGAGCGGGCTCTCCCGCCCGGGTGCGAAAGCCGGCCCACCCCAGCACGTAGGGACGCAGGCGCGGCGGCGACGGACGGGCGACCATCTGGTACGGCTCCGCCTGCGGCTGCGTGGGCAGTGAATGAATGGCCATCACCCGGCAAGCCTGCCCTGGCCCCACCGGCCCCGTGATCCCGGAGGGGTGTCAAGGGGGTTGTCCCGTAGCCAGGTCAGGACCTGGTCGGCGTGCTCGTTCGGCGGAAAGATCGGATAGAAGACGTGCTCGATCACGCCGTCGCGGATGATCAAAGTTAGCCGCTTGTACAGCGTCGGCCCGCTGGTCTCGAACGTGGGCAGGCCGAGCGCCCCGGCCAGGCTCCGCCCGGGGTCGGAGAGCATCTGGAACGGCAGGAGGAGCCGCTCGACCACCTCACGCTGATAGTCGGTGTCCTGGCTGGACAGGCCGAGCACACCGGCCGCGCCGGCGGCGAGCAGGTCCTGGTAGTGGTCGCGGAAGCCGCAGGCCTCGGGCGTGCAGCCGCGCGCTCCGGGAATCGAGTCCCAGCCGTCGGGCAGGTCGGTGCCCGGGCGGCCGGTGAGCGGATAGATGTAGATCACCGTCCGCCCGGCGCCGAGCGCGTCGAGGCGGACCGTCGCGCCGCCGGTGCCCGGCAGTTCCAGGTGCGGCATCCTGGCGCCGGGCAGATGAACGGCCGCGCCGTCGTCCTCGGGGACGGGCAGGCCGGCGGGCAGGCTCGTGTAGTCGGTCATCAGGTCCTCTCCTCCGGTGGCCGGCGAGACGCGGGAAAGTAGCGCACCGCTTTGGTCGTCACGCCCGCCCGGCGGGCCAGCTCACCGATCTGCACGTCTCTCACCTCGATGAACGCTAAACCTTGCCCTCAAGGGTAAGGTCAAGCCCCATCGAGGGGACCGGCCGTCACCCGGGCGGGCGGCCGGGACGCCGACGCGTCAGCGCCCCGGCCGGCCGAGAAGCGCCAGGGCCGGCTCGGCGAACTCGGCGTGACCGGACTCGGCCGCGCGTCGAAGCGCGGCGCGGTCGCCTCGCATCTCACCCACCCGGAAGGCGGCCTCTGCGATCAGCTCGGAGTCGTCCGTTCCGCTCAAGGTGCGGTCGTACCAGCGAAGGGACTCTTCTCTGTTTCCGAGCCGGTAATGGAGTTCGCCCAGATGCGCCGCCGCCAGCGCGGCGTCCTCGTGGTCGGATTCGATGACGGGCCCGTACCAGCGCAGCGCGGCGGGGACGTCGCGGGCGAGCTTCGCCGCATAGCCGAGCCGCATCGCCGCCGCATGGGCCGTTGCCGGTCGGCCGCTCGCCACCGCGCGCAGCCACCATGCGCGGGCCGTTTCCTCGTCGCCGACGCTCTGCGCACGGTTGCCGAGGAACATCATCGCCTTGGCCGCGCCCAGGTCGTCCGCTTCGGCGATCTTGAGAAGCAGGGATCGTGCTCGTTGTTCGTGTCCTGCTCGGTGGAGGAGGCGCGCGTAGGCGAAGGCCGCGGTGGAGTCGCCGGCGGCAGGCTCCGGGCCGGCCTGGTCGGTCACCGCCCTCCGTGCCGCCTGCGCGGCCACCGCATCGCCGGTCTCGTCCAGCAACCGGGCCAGGGTGTCGAGCGCCCGCGCGGCCGGCACGGTCCCGCCGAGCTCGTCCGCGCTCGTCCAGTAGGCGGCAAGGAACCAGGCCCCGTCCCCGTCGTCGTCCTCGGGTTCGCCGAAGGTCGCGTAATGATCGCCGAGCTCGGCGTAGGCGGCCGCCGCCAGGGCCGGGAAGCGGGCACCGGCGGTCTGCGCGATGTGCCGTAGGTCCTCGGGCAGGTGCATGGCCGCCGTCGTACGCACCAGTCGCTCACCGATGGCGGCGGTGGCCTCTTCCGGGTAGGCGTTCCCGCTTTCGAGCGCGTACCACCACATCGTGGCCCCGAGCTCGGCCGTCACCCGCAGCTCCAGCAGGGCGGCCACCATGGCGTCGTCGCCCGCGCGGGCATGGACGAACGCCAGGTCGGCGACGATCAGTGCCATACGGGTGAGGTCGAGGTCGCCGCCGTACCTCGTTCCGTCCGCGGTCTCGAGGTCGCCGTCGAGGAGGGCCATCGCGAAGTCGATCACCTCGCTGCCGCCGTCGTACGCGCGTCTCAGCTCGTTCAGCGCCCCGAAGCGGTCACCCTCGCCCATGAGCCGGTGCGCGCGCTCGGCGGGCGACACCATGCCCGCACGCTCGCGGGCCTCCCCCATGAGCTCGGGCATGCCGAAAGCGTGCACGATCAGGAACGCGGCCCGCGCGTCCGCGTCCCGGCCCTGCCCGCGGAGCCGGACGCAGAGCTCCAGGGCCGCCCGCGCCTCGTGGGCGAGCCGGGCGTCGAAGGCCATGGCGTCGAGATCGAGATCGAGGTCGTCGAGGGCCAGCAGTGCCCGCACCGTGGCCTCGGGGTCGCCGACGGCCGTCGCGCGCCGGAACGCGTGAGCCGCTCCTTCCCTGTCGCCCCGGTCCTTCAGGATCAGGCCGCGACGCACGAGCCGGCCGCCCGCCACCGTCCAGCCCCATGAGGCGAAGCCGGTGCCCATTCCCTGGCCCGCGCGGAGCGGCTCCAGCCAGCGCGCGTCCGTGACGACCACGTCGTAGTCGGCCTGAACGAGCCGGTCCTCGTGCTCCCATGGTTCATGCCACCGGTGGAGGCGCCAGTCGAGTTCGGTGTAGTGGGTTTCGTACAGGAGCGCGAGTTCGTCGCCGCCGGAGAGGTTCCGGGCGCCTACCCTCTCCACGCTCTCGACGAAGCGGCCCGCGTTCGTCTCGACCCAGTCCAGGTCGAGGGTGTCCACGAGCGGGACGAGGTCGTGGAGCGGGCCGCGCCGCCGTCCTGCCTCCCCATCGGCGGCCTGCCACAGCACGCCGAAGAAGAAGCTCCGCCCCTCGGGAAGGAGCTCCTGGGGAGGCCGGGACGGATCGTGGTCGGCCAGGAACACGCGCAGGCGCACCCGCCGCCCGTCCAGCTCGAGCACGCGGACACCATGGGTGTAGATGATCATTCAGGCCCTGTCGATGAAGGCGCCGGCGGAGGCGGCGAGGACGGCGGTTCTGGCCGCCTGGTCGGGAAGGTCCGGGTCGGGTGGCGTACGGAGGAGCACCAGATGGTGGTACACCGGCGCGACGGCGGCGATGAGCAGGCGCCGCGCGTCGGTGCCCGGCGGGAGTTCGCCGCGGCGAACGGCCCGGCTGACGATGACCTCGCAGCGCGCGTAGCGGTCGTCCCAGAGCCGTCGCAGGCCGCGGGCGGCCTCTTCGGAGCGGAACGAGGCGGCGATCAGGGCCGCGGCGATCGACGGCCGTGCGGTCAGGGCAGCCTGGTTCTCGTGGTTCAGTGCCGCCAGGTCGCCCTGGAGGGAGCCGGTGTCCTGGGGCCGCCAGTCATCGTCGCCCGTCGCCTCGAGGAGGTCGGCGAGCAGGCCACCGACGTCCCGCCAGCGCCTGTACACCGTCGCGCGATGCACGCCCGCACGGGCCGCGACGGCGTCCAGGGTGAGATCGTCGTAGCCGCGCTCGCCGAGCTCGGCGCGGACCGCGTCGAGAACCTGCGTACGGATGCGACCGGTACGGCCACCAGGACGGCGTCGAGCCGGCGGCACGGGCGGACCGCCCTCCGGCGGCGGCAGCGCGGCCGTCATCGCCCGGAATCCGTTTGCTCGGCGAGCGGGGTCATGACAACATCTTAATGTAGCAATTGTCGCATTAGTGGAGATGTCCTTCGCAGCGTTCACCCGGCCACGCGCCCTTCGACGCCATCCCGGACAACCGTCTCCGCCCTGACGACAGGCAGGTGCCGGGCCCGTTTCGCCCAAGACCCGAAATGAGTGATCTCCATGTCCCGTCGCCGTGCCCACATCGCCATGGTCGGCATCCCCGCCGTCAGCCATGTCCTGCCCAGCCTGGAGATCATCCGTGAGCTGGTGGCACGCGGCCATCGGGTGACCTACGCCAACGACCCGGCGGTCGGCGACCTGATCGCGGCCACCGGGGCCGAGCTGGCCCCTTGCACCTCCGTGCTGCCGGTCGCCGACAACAACTGGCCCGACGACCCCATCGCCGCGATGGGCCTCTTCCTCGACGACGCCGTTCAGGCCCTCCCGCAGTTGCGCGCCGCCTACGACCACGACCCCGCGGACCTCTACCTGTACGACATCGGCGCCTACGCCGCCCGCGCCCTCGCCGAAACGCAGGGCCGCCCGATCCTGCAGCTCTCCCCGACCTTCGTGGCCTGGAAGGGCTACGACCAGGAGGTGGGCGCGCACCTGCGGCAACTGCCCGGCGCCGACGCCTACCGGGCGAGGTTCGCCCAGTGGCTGATCGACTCCGGGGCGTCCACCACCGACGTGGACACCTTCTCCGGCCTGCCCGAACGGGCCCTGGCCCTGATCTCCCGCGCCATGCAACCGCACGCCGACCAGGTCGACACCGACAGGGTGACCTTCGTCGGCCCCTGTTTCGGCCTGCGCGGGGAGCAGGACGGCTGGACACGTCCCGCCGACGCCGAGAATGTCCTGCTGATCTCACTGGGCTCGGCCTACACCCGCCGGCCGGAGTTCTACCGTCAGTGCCTGGCGGCCTTCGGCGACCTGCCGGGCTGGCACGTCGTCCTGCAGATCGGCCGCCACACCGACGCGCGAGAGCTGGGTGACATCCCGTCCAACGTCGACGTGCGTCCCTGGGTGCCCCAGCGGGCGATCCTGGACCAGGCGGACGCCTTCGTCACCCATGCCGGAATGGGCGGCTGCGGCGAAGGGCTGCTGGCCGGTGTTCCGATGATCGCCGTTCCGCAGGCCGCCGAACAGTTCCTCAACGCCGACCGTCTCGTCGAGCTGGGCGTCGCCCGGCGCATCGACACCGCGGACGCCACGGCCGAGGCACTGCGTGCCGCGCTGAGCGAACTCGTCGCCGACCCGGACGTCGCCCGCCGCTCGACACGGCTCCAGACCGAGGCACGAGCCGAAGGCGGCACCACGCGGGCCGCCGACCTCATCGAGCGCATGCTGAGCTGACCTCCACGCCGACCTCCACGCCGACCTCCACGCCACCTCCACTCCGGCCTCCACCCGCCGCCCGGCGGAGGGCACGTCAGGGTGGGCCATGACCCTGGGCGCAGGCGTCGCCGAGGACCGCGGCGACCCGGTCCAGGACGGGCGGCGGCGGCGGGGTGAACGGTAGGCGCAGGTAGTGGGTCAGGGTGGCGTCGGCCGCGAAGCTCGGGCCCGCGACGAGCGCGATCCCGTGCTCGTTCGCACGGCGTACGACGGTGTCCGCGGATATGGCGCTCAGCCGCAGCCACAGGGCCAGCCCGCCGGGCGGGCGGGTGAAGCGCCAGCGATCGTCGCCGTCGAGCAGGGCGCAGAGGTGGTCGCGTTGTGCCCGCTGCGCCCGGGCGCTGGGTGCGGCCATCGAGGGCATTCCCGGTCTGCGGCTGCTCGCGCCCGTACGGCTCAACGTCGTGTGCTTCACCCTGAGCGCCGACCCCACCGCGGAGCGGCTGGCCGCGCTCAGCGAACGCCTCGCCGGCGAGGCGTTCCTCACCCCCACCGTGCTGAACGGCGTGCCCGCGCTGCGCGCCGCCTTCAGCAACTGGCGCACGACGGAGGCCGACGTCCACCACATCGCCGGATCCCTGCGCGCCGCCGTACGCCATGCCTGAGGAGGGTGCCACCGAACGTCGCGCGCCACCGATCCGGCGCCGCCGCCCACCTCCAGGCACCGCCGGTGCGGGCGCACGCCGACCTCGTCCAGAATGGTCGTGGTCACCGGATCGCACAGGCGCTCCAGCGCCCGCAGCCGATCGGCCTCCGCCGGCGTGCCGTGCCGGAACACTCCCCGGCCGTAGCGTCCACCTGCTCGCCGGGCTGCGCATGCGTGGTCATGACGCGTTCCTCCCGCACTCGGGCGCCGATCGGCTGGAGGGGATCAGTACGGCTTGTTCGCCGGATCCGTCCAGATGAGCTCGGCGCGTCGCCGCCGCAGCCGCTCCTCCTCCCGGTAGTGATCGAGCCACCGATCGACGAGGTCGTCCTCGTGCCCGAGCAGCGTGTTCATCTTGCGGATGTCCGCCAGCTCGTCGGGGTGCAGTTCCCCGTCGGCGGAGCAGGCGCGGATGGCGTCGTGCACGAGGCCGCGGGAGGAGGCGGCCACCGCGGGGCTCAGCGCCAGCACGGACTCCAGTGCTTCCCTGCCGTCGTAGGTCTCCAGCAGGTCGATCAGCTCCTGCGCGGCCCCGAACGCGGCCAGGTACCCCTTGACCCAGTCGCGTTCCCCGCGGCTGATCGTGCCGTCCCCGGCCGCGCAGATCATCAGCGCTCTGGCGTACTGCTCCTGGTCATATGCCGAGGGCCGGGTGTCGAAGGCCCAGTCCTTCTGGAACAGCCATTCGGCGCCGAGTTCGCGTGCGTCCATCGTGATCACCTTTCGGTCGAGGTCCTGCCACCACAGATCCCCCGACGCGCCGCTCCGTTATCCGTCCGCGCCGCTACAGCATGTAGTCACTCTCGATGCCAATATTCACCATCCGTAACTGGAGTCACCTCCGTCCATGGTGTATCCACGCGACGACGGCGGGCCGGGACCCCCGTCCTCTGACTCGTCCGCTGACACCGAGAAGGATGCGGTGATCATGCATCGCCAGCCATTGCATAGGAAGCTTTCCTATTTAATACTGCGATCAATGCAGCGTATCGCGGTGCGCAAGGCTCCATCATGCCGCTGATGCGCGTAGCGCCATGCCCCGCCGACTCGGTAGACCCACTGCCCGGAGGTCCTCGTGCATCGTCGTGTCCCCGCTCTCGTCGCCGCCGCGTTCGCCTGTCTCGGCGCACTCTCCGTCACCGCCACGCCCGCGCAGGCGGCGGTCGTGGAGGTGGTCTACAGCCCGCTCTCGCTCGGCGACTACTGCTCCGCCAGGGTCGACTCCTCCTCCGCCATCGGCTTCTACAGCGGCAGCGTGAGCTGCTATCGCCGGAGCACCGGCGGCTCCGGCCTGACCTACACCGGCAGCGGCAGCGCCTCCGCCGCGTGCGCGTACTTCAACCCCACCTACACCTACGTCGGCTCCGCCCAGGGCGCCAGCCAGGCTCTGATCTGCAGATACTCGGTCTGACCCGGGCCGGGCGCCGCCCTCCCCGGCGGCGCCCGGGCTGTGCGCCCTTGACGGTGACTACGCAAAGTACGATCGTGGTTACGCGGATGCCCGGCGCAGGGCGTCGGCCAAGGGGGCCTCATGGCGATCACCGTCACCTTCACCGGCAAGAAACCCCTCCCCACGGGCGAGAGCGGCTTTCGCGTATGGTCATACGCCATCGACCCCAGCCCGCCCGGTGAGATCCCCTCGGGGCTGCGGATCGCCCTCGCCTTACCGCGCGACATAGAGGTGCAGGACCCCGCCGGGTTCCCGAACATCCCCGCGCTGGCCAACACGTTCCTGGTCCGGGACACGAGCTCGTCCCGTCAGTACGTCGGCCGCATCACCGGCCCGGCGGGCACCCAGAACCTGTCGTTCGTCGCGCCGGCCGCCGAGTCCACCGCCGAACTGCTCCTGGTCAGGCTGCAGACCGGCCAGTCACCCGCGACGATCCCCTTCGCCGCCACACCCGGCGGGCCGCAGGCCCCGGCCCAGATCCTGCCGGCGCCGGTGCACGGCCCGCCCGTCTACAACGGCCGTCCGCCGGCCGAGTTCGCTGGGATGCTCCCCTACGCCAGCGAACTGTTCGGCATCTACCAGCCGCTGGCCGGCTGGTTCGGCCTGCAGAACTCGCTGCGCGCCGCCCGCGGCTCCGCCGACGAGGCCCTGGCCCGCCTCAGCCACGACTCGTTCTCGGCCGCCACGGCCGACATGCTGGACGATGACACCCTGGCGGCCCTGGCGGAGCGGTTCGACGCCGTGACCCGCGGCGTGCTCTCCCCGGTGGGGCTGGTGCAGTTGTTCCGGCAATACTTCTTCGAATTCGACACCTTCCTCGGCCCTCCCGCCGGTCACCTGTGGCTCAGCCCCGGCGGCACCGTCGAACTCGTCGAGACCAGCACCCGGCGAACGCTCGTCGAGAAGAGCGTCGAGCAGTTCGAGGAGACCTCGCGCAAGGTCGAGGAGAGCCTCACCGAGCAGGACGACATCGCGAACGCGGTGAAAGAGGACAACGCCAACGACACCAAGCTCGGGGTCAGCGCCTCCGGCGGAGCCAATGTCGGGATTTATCATGCCGACGCCAGCGCCAGCTTCAGCTTCGAGGCCACGGTCAAGCGCTCCTCGGAGGAGACGCACAAGCATTCGCGTACGCAGAGCGCGAAGGTCACCAGCGAGATCAAGCGGAACTTCAAGACCACCTTCAAGACGGTGACCGAGACCACCGACCTGTCCAGCCGCCGCTACATCGTGCAGAACACCGGCGACAAACTGGTCAACTACGAGCTGCGGCGCAAGATGCGCAAGGTCGGCGTGCAACTGCAGCACATCGGCGCGCGGCTGTGCTGGCAGGTCTACCTGCCCATGCCGGGCCGCACGCTCGGCCTGGGCGATCTGGTGCACATCGTCCCGGCCCCGGACCTCACGTCCATCAGGGAGCCGGACCGGCCGCCCCCGCTGGTCGACAAGACCACCCAGTTCACGGGCGCGTTCCCGATCAGGAAGAAGCCGGGCACCGAGGATCCCCCGGAAACCGGCATGGAGTTCGTGCACCACCATCCGCCGGACGCCGACGGCATCACCGACCACGACAACGCCATCCATGCCGTCGCCCGGATGGACTACACGCCGCCGCCACCCGAGCCCGGATACAAGCTGAAGGAGGCCCGGCTCGTGTCCGTGGCGCCGGGGCGGGCCTTCACCGACCATCTGTGCCGCGTCAACGAGCCCAGAACGGGCTTCGCCGTCTTCGCGCAGTTCTTCAACGCCGGCGACCTCAGCCCGATCGGCCTCACGTTCGAGCTCAACTGGGACGCGCCGGACACCAATGACGCGCACGACCGGTACAAGGAGGAGATGAAGGTCTACCACGAGAAGGTGGCCGAGCTGCAGCGCACCGCGTACGCCGGCGCCTTCCGTGACCGGCTCGGCCTGGTCGGCGCCATGCGTCCCCGTCCGTCGCAGGATCTGCGCAGCGAGGAGCGGCAGACCATCTACGGCAACCTCATTCACCAGCTCAAGCCGTTCGAGCTGTTCGAGGACCTCTATCTGGGCTCGGAGCTGCTCCGGCAGATCTTCGACGTGGACGAGATGCTCTACTTCGTGGCGCCGGACTATTGGCGGCCCCGCACCGTCTCCCCGGCCCCGGCTCCCCCGCCGAACCCTCCCCTGCCGACCCAGGGCAGCGTGGGCAGATATCCGGTGCCCGAGCCGGGCATTCTCGCCGGCCGAACCGTGGTGAGCTGGTATTCGCACACCGACAAGACGAACGCCGTCGACCCGCAGGGCCAGGCCACCGACGAGTGGCGGGTGAACTATCTCATCACCGAGGAGAGCCAGCCGGCCCCGCTGGGCAGTTCGCTCGGCTGGCTCATCCAGGTCGACGGCGACGCGCGCCGCAACGAGTTCCTCAACGCCGCGTGGGCCAAGGCGGTCCTGCCCGTACGTCCCGGACGCGAGCGCGCCGCGCTCGACTGGCTCAAGAAGGCGAATGTCGAGGGGCAGGCGGCGCTCGGCCTCGACTACCCGTTCCAGCCGGGCGACCCGCCGGAGTTCCAGGGCCTGAAGGTCAGGGAGGTCCTGGACAAGCTCGCCGAGCAGTTGGAGAGGTCCAACGTGCTCATCGCCAACACGCTCGCCACGGAAGAGGTGTTCGAGAACGGCTTCGACCCGCTCCGCGGCGGTTTCCGTCCGGCCGATCCCTACCAGGTCTTCGACCAATGGATCGAGGTGCTGCCCACCGACCAGGTGGTGGCGGTGGAGGTGCAGTACGACCCCAAGACCGGCCAGCAGTTGTGACGCCAAGCGCGGCCGCCTGGCGGGTCACCGTCGTCATCGAGAACGCGAGCGGGGTCCCGGTCCCGGGTGCGCGGCTCGCGCGGCGGGTGTGGGCCGGCGGCACCGTTCAGCAGTTTCCCGAGGTGACGGTGACCGGGGCGACGTTCTCCTTCGACGTGCCGGGCGAGACCCAGAGCATCGTCTGCGAGGTGCGGCATCCGCGCCACGCGACGCTCGTGATGAACGCGGTGCGCGGCCCCGGGGAGAGCGTCTGGCGATGGACGAACGCCACGCGGCGCGTCCGCACGTCCGGGAGCGACGTCACGATCGTGGCCACCCTCGGCCGCGTACGGCCCGCGCCGCTGGGACACGTTCCCGAGCCCGACCTCGACCTGCGGGCGGAGGCGCTGCGCCCCCGGCTGGACGAGGCGGCGCAGAAGAACGCCGAACTGCGCAGGCGGAGACGGCCCGCGACCGAGCCGAACTACCTCCCGCTCGATCTCGACCACCGGACCGCGCTCATCACCCGGGATCGGCTGGCCTACCGCTCGCAGGCGACCGCGCAGCGGGCGATCGGCGCCTTCCACGTGGCGGCCGCGCCCTTCCTGTCCGCGACACCGGAGGCCGAGGGGTGGGGGCGCTTCGCGAACACCTCGCACGGCGTCGATCCGGTTCGGGAGGGCCGGCTCTACCTGGTCGAATACGGCGAGGTGAGCGACGAGCCGAGCGCGGCCCCGCGTTTCTCGGTCGGCCTCTGGGTGCCTCACCGCCTGCACGCGGAGACGGTCACGGCGCTCGACTTCGTCGTCTGGCTGCATCCGGCCACGAACGACCGGCTGAACCTGCCCCAGGTCGACTACCCGTTCCGGGCGCCGTATCCGTACGGGATCATCGTGGGCCGGAGTCTGTCGGGCGGCGTCATCGCGACGCAACGGTTCCTCGACATTCCCATTTTCCACCTGCTCAGGCAGCACTTCCTCGCCTACCAGCTCGCCGCCGCGCGCCGGGACGCGGTCATCGTGATACCGGTCGCGCCGTCCAGCCATTTCGCGCCCTTCGAGGCGCCGGCGACGCTGATGCGGCTGCTGCGCGAGCTCTGCCTGTGGATCCCCCGCGACGTGCCCCGGGGCGCCGAGGCCGCCGTCCATCCGCCCGCGCCGGTGGTCGGGCGGGTCGCGGTCAGTGCGTTCAGCGTCAGCGTCCCGCGCCTGCACACGCTGATGAGAGCCGCACTTCCCGATTCGCGTTACGCCGCGCCGCACTGGTGGGGGCCGGGCCAGGATGACGCCGCCGCGTTCGACCGGGTCTGGAAGGAGCAGTGGGCCATCGACGGCGTCGCCGGCGGCTTCCCCGCGTATGCCGACGCGGCCGCCGTGTGGCTGCAGCAGTACGCCGACCGGCGGCTGCGCATCTACAAGAGCGAGTTCACCGGCGGCTGGGACCCCTTGGCGCGCCGGCCGGGAGCATGGGCCTCCCTGACGAAGGGCGCGACGTCGGTGCGGCGCGAAAGCGGCAGGGTGTGGGCCCTCTCGGCGGGTGACTCCCAGGGCCGGTGGCAGGCCGTCTCGCTGGCCGACGCGTTCGTGCTCGGCCCGGAGAGCGGGCCGGGCGCCGCGCTGGAGCCCCGGCTGCTGCCGAGCGGCGCCCATGAGCTGATGCCGCGTATCTGCTTCGGGCACGCCGCCGTGACGAGCGGCCTGACCGCCGCCCGCTGACCTTCGGCGGTTCTCAGGTCGCGGGGGCGGGCTCGCCGTCGCCGGTTCGGCGCAGGCGGTCGAGGCCGGCGCCGGCCGTGGACTCGTTCCACTGGTCGCCGGTCTGCCTGCTGAGCTCCAGGGCGTACCCGAAGTGCCGGTGGGCCTGGCTCTCGCTGCCCGCGTCGAGGTGCGCCAGCCCCAGCCAGGTGCTCGCCATGGTCTCCCGCCACCGGTCGCCGCCCTGCCGGCTGAGCTCCAGCGCCCGGCCGAAGTGGTGGCGGGCCACGCTCGCGCCCCCGGCGTCCAGGTAGACCGAGCCGAGGCCGGTGTGGGCCAGGGTCTCGCCCCACCGGTCGGCGCACCATTCGCTCAGCAGCAGCGCCTCCCGCAGGTAGCGCAGCGCCTGCGGGAGGCGGCCCATCTTGCGGTAGGTGTCGCCCAGGCCGGAGAGCGCGCGGTTGGTGCCCACAGGGTCCTCGACCTCCCGGTACAGGAGCGCGGACAGCAGGAAGTGGTCGGCGGCGATGGTCAGCTCACCCGTCCTGTTGTGCACGAAGCCCAGGTGCGTCAGGGTCTTGGCCTGCCCCGCGGGGTCGTCGTTCCAGCAGTCGAGCACCAGCGCCCGGTGGTGGAGGACGACGGCGACGGCGTCGGCCCCGGACAGCCAGTGCGCCAGGCCGAGGTTCTTGAGCGTCTCGGCCTCGGCCACGCTGTCCGCCGTGCTCCTGGCGGCGTTCAGGGCCAGCCGGTGGGTGTGGATCCAGTCGTGGATGTTGCCCCGCAGCAGGAAGAAGTGCCACATGGCGCGGGCGAGCTGCCAGGTGTGGACGGGGAAGCCCGCGTCCATGGCCACGTCGATGGCGGCGAGCAGGTTGTCCTGCTCGCGTTCCAGCCAGGTGGTCGCGGCCTGCCGGTCGGCGAACGGCGGCGCCTGGCCCGAGGGGGCGGGCAGGCTGGGGAGCCGGCTGGGCTCGATCAGGTGGGCGGCCTGGTCGGCGGCCGACAGGTAGTGGTCGAGGAGGCGGTGGAGGGCGGCCCGCCGCCGATCGTCGGGTTCGTCCGCGTCCAGGGTGGCGCGGGCGTGGTCGCGTACGAGGTCGTGGAAGGAGTAGCGGCCGGGTGCGGGCTCCTGCAGCATGTGGGCGTCCACGAGGCGTTCGAGCAGCCGCTCCGCGGCCCGCGGCGGCAGGCCCGCGAGCGCGGCCACGCACTCGAGCTCGGCGTCGAGCCCGGGGAGCAGTCCGAGCAGGCGGAACATGCGGCGCTCGTCGGCTCCCAGCCTCCGGTACGACAGCGCGAACGCGGCCTCGACGCTGCCGGCGCCCGCCTGGAGCTCGGCCAGGCGGCCGTGTTCCCTGCGCAGCCGCCTGGTCAGGTCGGCCACCGTCCATGCGGGGCGGTGACGGACGCGGGCGGTGACGATGCGGATGGCCAGCGGCAGCCGGCCGCACAGGTGCACGGCCTCCTCCGCCGCGGCGGGGTCGGCGTCGGCGACGCGGCCGAGCATCGACACGGCCTCCTCGGTCGCCAGCTCGCCCAGCGACAGCGGCTCGGCCCCGTCCAGATCGACGAGCCTGTTGCGGCTGGTCACGATCGTCAGGCAGCCGTGCCGCCCGGGTAACAGCGGCACCACCTGCGCGGCGTCCACGGCGTTGTCGAGCACGATCAGCGCCCGGCGGCCGGCCAGCGTGGAGCGCCACAGCGAGGCGCGCTGGTCGGTCTCGACGGGGATGCGCCCGTCGGGCACATCGACCGCGCGCAGCAGCGCCTTCAGCGCGGCCGACGTGGTCATCGGCGCGACCCCGGCCGAGTAACCGTGCAGGTCGAGGAAGAGACGGATGTCCGGATAGCGCTCTTTGATCAGGTGGGCGGCGTGCACGGCGAGTGTGGTCTTCCCGATGCCCGCCATGCCGTCGATCGTCCAGACCTCGGCCGTGCCGCCGGGGTCGAGCAGCCGCTTCAGCTCCTCGGCGCGCCCGACGAAGTCGCCGATGTCGCGCGGCAGGTCGTCGCGGAGCGCCTCTTCGTGCGGCGGCGGGCTCTCGGCGGACCCGCCCGGCGCGGCCGGTCGGGTGTCCACGACCTCGGCCAGGCGCCACTGCCGCACCAGGGCCCGCGTCTCCCCCTGGCCCGCCCCGAACGCCGCCGCGAGCCGCTCGACCACGCGCGCGTCGCCCGGAAACTGCTTGCCGGTGCAGAACCGGTGCACCGTGGAGGTGCTCAGGCCGACACGGCGGGCGAGCGCCTGATAACTACGGCCGGAGCGCACCTTGAGCGTTTCGAGTAGGGCAGCGAAATCGCGCCGAACGTCGGTCTCCCGCATTCTGTTGTCCCCCGCTATGACGATCTCCCCGACCTCAGCCTGCCACAGGGCCGCCGGGGGCGCGCGAAGTCGTCGCGGCGTCGTCCCGGCGTCGTCGCGGCGTCTCACGGGCGCGGGACGAGCGCCGGAGAACCGCCTGCTCAGGCGGCGTCCGCGTCCCAGGCCGTCCCATCTCCCTGGTGGGGACGCCGGCGGCCGAGGCAGTGTCGGGTCCGTCAGCGGCAGGAAGGCGGTGACATGGAAATCCTCGACCCACTCGTGCTGGCGGCCCGGATCGTCCTGGCGTTGCTCTTCGCCGTCGCGGGTCTGAACAAGCTGAGCCGGCCCTACCCGGCGGCGCTGGCCGCGGTGCGGTTCCGGTTGATGTCCGCGCCGAGGCTCGCCTTCGCTTTCGCGCTGGGCGGCGTGGAGACGGTGACGGCGATCGCGCTGGCCGCGCCGCCGCCGTTCACGATCGCGGGTCTGGCGCTGGCGGCGCTGCTGTCCGTGAGCTTCGTGGCGGTGTCGGTTCCGGCGCTGCTGCGCGGGGAGAAGTTCGCCTGCGCGTGCCTGTTCGGGCAGGCGCACCTGTCCTGGCTGACGCCGGTCAGGGCGTCGGCGATGGCGCCGGCGGCCAGGACGCCATGCGGCACATGGGCCCGCTGCCCGAGCGGGCGGCGGCCGCCCTGGAGCGGATCGGCGTGGGCACGGACGTCACCGCGGCGGTCTTCGCCGGCGACCGGGCGCTCTGCCTCGAGCAGGCCCGGCTCATCAAGGCGGCCGACGTGGACCCGGGCCGGACGATGTTCCTGGTCACGGGCCCGGAAGGCGACGACGCCGCGCGGCTGCGCGACGTGCTCGCCTCGACCGGGGCGCGCGTGGTCACCGAGCCGGACGCCTCGCGGATCGCGGACGCCCTGGAGGTGAGCGATCCTCCGCTGGCCTTCCACGTGTCGAAGGGCCGGATCGTCGCCCGGTCCCGGCTCGGCCCCGGCGGCGACTTCGGCCGCTTCTCCCGGCAGATCAGGCAATGGCTCAAGACGGAACAGCCGGCCTGAGCGGGCCTCCCAGACCGGCAGGCGTGTGCCTGCGCGTGGCCGGCGGGCCGCGCACCACCCGAACGGCGGACCGAGAGGAGGTGAACGGCATGGCTACGTACGAGCGTCCGGAGATCACCCTGGTCGGCGGCTTCCACGAGCTCACGCAGTGGGGCTGCGGCGGTCCCCAGTGGGAGTGGATCGGCGAGAACTACTGCTGAGCAAGACCGCTGAGCGCGGCGGGCGACCTCCGCCCGCCGCGTTCCCTACACGAGAAGGAGCGCACCGATGGCAATGACGGGAATCGCGTGGTTCGCGGCTCTTCCCGACCTGGAGCGGAGCGAGAAGATCGCGCGCATGCTCCGCGACCTGTTCCCCGGCGTGGACGAGATCCGGCACCCGTCCGGGCGGCCGTGGCTCGTCGGAAACCTGCGCGCGGATCACCGCGTCGTCGGGCGCTCCCGCGACGCCGTCGTGGTGGTCGCCGGGGAGCACGCGGTGAGCGAGGAGTCCGCGGCGCGGCTGGCGTCCGGGCTGCGCGGCGTGCGCGACCTCGACGGGGTGCGGTTCGGCGGCAGCGCGCACGTGCTGGCCTCGGTGGGCGGCCGGGTGCTGGTGCGGGGCACGGCGTCGGGGGTGCGCCGGGTGTACCGGTGCGTGGCCGGGGGTGTGCCGGTGCTGGGCGACCGGGCCTCGGTGCTGGCCGCGCTGACCGGCGCGGAGGTCGATCGGGGCAGGCTGGCCACGCGGCTGCCGTTCCCGCTGCCGCCGTGGCCGTTGGGCTGGGCGTCGGTGTGGGAGGGCGTCGAGGCGGTGCTGCCCGGCCACCAGGTCGTGCTCGACGGGCGGGGCGGCGCCGTACAGACGCGGTGGTGGCGCCCGCCGGCGGCGGTGCCGCGTGAGGAGGCGGTGGCGGCCTTCAGGGACGCGCTGACGGAGGCGGTGGCGGTGCGCGCCGGGCCGGGGCGTACGGTCGTGTCGCATCTGAGCGGCCTGGACTCCTCGTCGGTCTGCTCCCTGGCCGTCCGCGGCGGCGCGGACGTGGTGGCGCTGACGGCGGCCCAGCCGGACCCGATGGACGAGGACGTCCTGTGGGCGCGGCGCACGGTCGCCGCGCTGGAGGCCGGCGGCGGGCCGCCGGCGAGGACGCGGCGCTCGCCGGCGAACGGGGTCCGCACCACAACCTCGCCTCGATCGTCGCGGCCGGGCAGGCGATGGGCG
Organism: Nonomuraea sp. NPDC050643; assembly: GCF_040654715.1. Lineage (NCBI taxonomy): Bacteria > Bacillati > Actinomycetota > Actinomycetes > Streptosporangiales > Streptosporangiaceae > Nonomuraea > Nonomuraea sp. NPDC050643. The sequence continues at coordinate 45,450 of NZ_JBFAIM010000029.1, forward strand.
GCTTCCAGCGGCTGGCCGCGGAGCAGGGCGTCACGCTGTCGGCGCCGTTCCTGGACGACCGGGTCATCGAGGCGGCGCTGTCGGCGCGCGCCCTGGACCGCTTCGACCCCTCCCGCTACAAGCCCCTGCTGGTGGACGCCATGCGCGGCGTCGTCCCCGCCCCGACGCTGGCCCGCACGACCAAGTCCGAGACGTCGGCCGGCGCCGTCATGGGCGGCAGGCGGCACCGCGACCAGCTCCTGGGGCTGGGCCGCGACAGCCTCCTGGGCGAGCTGGGGCTGATCGACGCGGGAGCGTTCCTGTTCGCCTGTCAGGGCCCGGCCGAGGCGTCGGCCCAGCACCGCCGCGTCGAGCCGACGCTGTCCTGTGAGAGCTGGCTGCGTACCGTGAAGGAGGCGAACGGTGTACGCGTTGGCGCCTGACATCTCGGCCGTGGACACCGACTACGGCATCGCGCTGCTGCACCACGCGCGCGGCCAATACTGGAACCTCAACCCGAGCGGCGCGATCGTGCTGCGCTCGGCGCTGGAGAGCGACGACCTCGGCCGCGCGGTCGAGGCCCTGATGAGCGAGTACGACGTGGCGCGCCCGACCGCCGAGAAGGACGTCGGCGACGTCGTCGGCGGCCTGCTGGCGGCGGGCATCCTGGTGGAGGCGGGGCCGTGAGCTTCGACCCGACCATGTCGGTGGCCCCGGCCGCCTACCGCCGCCGCGAGCGGTGGGCCGCCCGGCTGGCGGTGGTGGCGGCCAGGATCCTGGCCAGGCGTTCGCCGAAGACCATCGCCAGGACGCTGACCCTGCTGAGCCGCGGCGCCCGGCCCGCCTCCTACGCCGAGGCCATCCGGGCCCGCGAGAGCGTCACCGGGACGAGCCTGACCTGCGCGAGCCCCCGGGGCTGCCTGCCGCGCTCGATCGCCACAGCGCTGCTGTGCCGCTCGCGCGGGTGCTGGCCGACGTGGTGCGCGGGGGTCAGGGTGATGCCGCCGTTCGGCGCGCACGCCTGGGTGGTCGCCGAGGGGCGCCAGGTCGGCGAGGCGGCCCCGCCGGGGTACCACCGGGCGCTGGTCCAGGTTCCGGGGGGCGCGGCATGACCGGGTTGCCGGAGATCCCGATGCCGCGCGAATGCCCGTACCGGTTGCCCGCCGGATACGCCGCGCTGCGCGCCGAAGGGCCGATGACCCGGGTACGGCTGCGCGACGGCACCCCGGTGTGGGCGGTCACCGGGCAGGCGTGGGCGCGGGCGCTGCTCGCCGATCCCCGGCTGTCGTCCGACGCGCTCCACCCGAACCATCCGCAGTTGTCCCGGCCGGAGGGGGCGCCCCGCCGCGACCCCGAGCTGAAGCGGGCGGCGCTGACGTTCGTGGAGATGGACGACCCGCTGCACGCGGCGCACCGGCGGATGGTCATCCCGTACTTCAGCGTGCGCCGGGTGCGCGCGCTGCGCCCGCACATCGAGGCGGTGGCCGACGACCTGGTCTCGCGGATCCACGCCGCCGGCCCGCCCGCGGACCTGATGGCGGCGCTGGCGGTGCCGCTGCCCGCGCTGACACTGTGCGCGGTGCTGGGGGTGCCGCACGCGGACCGGGAGTTCTTCCGCGCGCACCTGGTGTGGCCGATGCTGGAGCACCCGGCCTCTGGCCCGTCGTTCCGCGCGGTCCGCGAGCTGCTCGCGGAGCTGCTGCCGGCCAAGAACGGCGACGACGACGTGCTCGGCGGGCTGGCGCGCCGGGTGGCCGCGGGCGAGCTGACCGAGCGGCAGGCGCTGGAGATGTGCTCCATGCTCATCATCGCCGGCCACGAGACCACCGCGAACACGCTCGCCCTCGGCGTGCTCACCCTGCTGGCCCATCCCGGCCAGCTCGCGGCGCTGCGCGCGGACCCGGCCGCGATGCCGGGCGCGGTGGAGGAGCTGCTGCGCTATCTGACGGTCGCCGACACCGTTCCGCGCGTGGCCCTGGCCGACATCGAGATCGGCGACCGGCTGATCAGGGCCGGCGAGGGCGTCGTGCTGCTGCTGGCCGCCGCCAACAGGGACGCCGCCGCGTTCGCCGGGTCCGAGCGGTTCGACATCGGGCGGCGGGCGGGCGGCCATCTGACCTTCGGCCACGGCGTGCACCAGTGCCTCGGGCACGTCCTGGCCCGCGCCGAGCTGGAGATCGCGCTGACCACGCTGCTGGCCCGCCTGCCCGGGCTGCGGCTGGCCGTGCCCGCCGACCGGCTGCCGGTCAAGCCGGCGCTGTCGCTGCAGGGGGTCACCCGGCTGCCGATCACGTGGGAGCCATGATGGGCGGCTCCCGGTTGCTGCTGGCGCAGCTCCGGCCGTACCGGTGGACGGTCGTCGCCGGCGGGCTGCTGGGGCTGGCCGGCGGCGCGGCCGGCCTGGTGCAGCCGCTGGCGGCCAAGGTGGTGACCGAGTCGCTGCTCGGGGGCCGCCCGGTGGCCGGTCCGCTCATCGGGCTGACCTGCCTGATCGTCGCCGGGGCGCTGGTGTCGGCCCTGGGCCGCTACCTGCTGGCGCTGGCGGGCGAGAACGTCGTACGGCGGGCCCGCGACCGGCTCACCGGCCGGATCCTGCGGATGCGCGTGGGCGAGCTGGACCGGCTCGAACCCGGCGACCTGATGTCCCGGCTCACCGGCGACATCTCGCTGCTGCGGTCGGTGACGGCCACGGCCGTGGTCAACGGGACGGCCGGCCTGGCGCTGATGGCCGGGGCGATCGTCATGATGGCGGTCACCGACCTGACGTTGCTGGCGGTCACGGCCGGGGTGATGGCGCTGACCTGCGTGGTGATGGCACTCGTGATGCCGGTGATCTCGGCGGACAACCAGCGGGCGCAGGCCGCGATCGGGCGCCTCGGCACGGTCGTGGAGCGGGCGATGGGGGCGTACCGGACGGTCAAGGCGAGCGGCGCCGAGCGGCGGGAGACCGCGAGAGCCGTGGACGCCTCGGCGACGGCGTGGCGGCACGCGGTCCGCGCGGCCCGGTGGCAGTCGGCGACCGGCGTTTCGGGCACCGTGTCCACGCAGCTCACCTTCCTGCTCGTGCTCGGGGTGGGCGGCGCGCGGGTGGGGAGCGACGCGCTGCCGCTGTCGTCGTTGATCATGTTCCTGTTCTGTCTGATGTACCTGTCGAACCAGCTCGGGCAGGTCATCTCGGCGGCGACGCAGTGGCAGGTGAGGCTGGCCGCGGTGCGCCGCCTGGACGAGGTCGACCGGCTCCCGTCGGAGACCGATCCCCCGGCGTCTCCTCCGGCCGGGGACGGGTCCGCGTCGGTCGCCTTCTCCGGCGTGACGTTCGGGTACGACCCGGCGGCCCCGGTCCTGCGCGAGGTCTCCTTCAGCGTCCCGCCCACCGGCATGACCGCCGTCGTCGGCCCGTCGGGGGCGGGGAAGAGCACGCTGTTCGCGCTGCTCGAACGCTTCTACGAGGCGGAGCGCGGCACGGTCGAGGTGGACGGGCGCGACGTACGGCACTGGCCGCTGGAGGCGTTGCGGGCCCGCATCGGCTACGTCGAGCAGGACGCCCCGGTGCTGGCCGGGACGCTCCGCGACAACCTGCGCCACGCCCGCCCCGACGCCACCGACGAGGACATCCACGGCGTCCTCGCCCAGGCGGGGCTCTCGTCCGTGCTGGTCCAGCTCCCCCACGGGCTGGACACGGCGATCGGCCACCGGGGCGCCACCCTGTCCGGCGGGCAGCGGCAGCGCGTCGCGATCGCCCGCGCCCTCCTGCGCCGGCCCCGGCTGCTGCTGCTCGACGAGATCACCTCCCAGCTCGACGCCGGCAGCGAGGCTCCGCTCCGCCGGGCCATCGAGGAGATCGCGACCACCATGACCGTCATCGTCATCGCCCACCGGCTGTCCACCGTGACCAACGCCGACCGGATCGTCGTCCTGGACGGCGGACGCGTCCGCGCCGTCGGCACGCACCGGGAGCTGCTCACCTCGGACGACCTCTACCGCGAGCTGGCCGCCGGCCAGTTCCTGCCGTCATGACCGTCTACGTGGCCGGACCGGACACCGGCACGGTCGCCGTCGTCGAGGGCGGCGCGGTCGTCGCCGCCATCCCCGCCGGGGACAAGCCCTACGCGGTCGCGGCGACCACGGAGCGGCTGTACGTGACCGACTTCACCGGCCACGCGGTCTCCGTCGTCGACCGGGACACCAGGGCCGTCGTCTCGCGGATCCCGGTCGGCACCAGCCCCGGCGGGATCGTGCTCTCCCCCGGCGGGCGCCGCGCGTACGTCACCAACTACCAGACCCACGACGTCCACGTGATCGACACGGCCACGTGCCGGGTGATCGCCACGGTCCCGGTCGGCGCGCACCCCAACGGCGTCGGCGTCACGCGCGACGGCGCCCACGTGTACGTCACGAACACCGGCGCCAATTCGCCCGAGCAGCCGAACGACGTGTCGGTCATCGACGCCTCGTCCCTGACCGTGGTGGCCTCGATCGAGGTGGAGGCGGGCGCGTACGGGCTGGCGGTGGCGCCGGTGGGCCGGCGCGTGTACGTCGCCCACTACTACAGCCACCGCGTCCTCGCCATCGACACCGCCTCGCGGGAGATCGTGCTGCAGGCCGAGGTCGGCCAGAGCCCGGAGAGCCTCGCCCTCTCACCTGACGGGACCCTGCTGTACGTGAGCAGCCGCCGCGCCCACGAGCTCACGATCGTCGGCACGGAGGCGGGCGAGGTCGTGGCCCGCGTCCCCGTACGCCATCCCGCCGGGGTGACGGCACCACCCAAGTGATCATGTGGCGCGCGGATGACGGCATACTCGGTCGCAGCACTTCGACGACTGTGAGGTGAACGATGCCGGAGACCGTACTCCGTCACGTCTTCCACGTCCCCGCCCCGCCGCCCGTCGTGCTCGCGCATCTCAGCGAGCCGTCGAGCTACGTCGGCCTGTCGCCGCTCGTGGTGGCGGTGCGCGACGTGCGCCGGGAGCCCGGCGGGACCCGGTTCGTGTCGGTGGAGCGGTTCCGCTTCTTCGGCTTCGTGAAGTACGACAACCTGATCGAGGTGACGTTACGGGTGTCCGAGGAGGGCGTCGAGGGCGAGGTGGTCAGCCCCGGCGGGGTGCGGCTCGCCTATCGGTTCGGGCTGACCGCCGACGGCACGGGGACCGAGGTGGAGGACGTGCTGACGGTGCGGGCGACGCGCGGGCCGGTGCTGCGGTACGCCGCCCGCAAGGCCCGGGAGGTGCAGCTCGCCCGCGCGGACGTCCTGGCCAGGCGGGCCCCGACGCTGACGTGAACGGCTGCCCGGCCGGCTGCGCGCCACGGCGGGGGCCGCGTCCTTCGAGCCGCTCCCCGGATCACCCGAGGAACCGTTCCAGCCGGTCGGCGCAGGGGGCGTGGCCGATCGTGCGGCAGAGCCGGACGGCCTGCTCGGCCGTGCGGCCGGCCTCGACGCGGTCGCCCCGGCCGGAGTGGAGCGTGGCGAGCTCGGTCAGGGCCGCCAGTTCGGGCAGGCGGTAGGCGTGGGCGTGGGCCGTGTCGTGAGCGATCAGGGCGGTCCGGACGGCTCCGTCCAGGTCGTCGCGGGCGGCGTGGAGGCGGGCACGGGCGATGAGGGCGTAGCTCTGGTGCCATCGAAGGCTCGCGATGCCGATGAACTCGTCGGCCAGGTCCAGGTTGTCGGCCGCGCCGGCGTACCGGCCGAGGCGGATCTCGGTGTCGGCCAGCGCGACCAGGGCGGCCGCCTCGACGAGTTTGTCCCCTTGGTCGCGGGCGAGGCCGACGGCGTGCCGCGCCGCCGCGTGGGCGGCCGGCCACTGCCCGGTTTCCCAGTACAGCCGGCTGAGCCAGGTGTGCGCGTTGGCCGCGCCGCCCGCGCCCAGGGCGTCCAGCAGGGCCGCCGCCTGTGTGAGCGCGCGTTCGGCCTCGTCGTAGCGGCCCTGGTCCATCAGGACCGAGCCGAGGTCGCGCAGGTCGATCGCCTCCGCGTAGGTCAGTCCGTGCCCGCGGCTCAGGTCGAGCGCCTCTCGCCGGCAACGTTCCGCGCTCTTGAGCCGGCCCAGGTGGTGGTACTGCCCGCCGAGCCTGTTGAGCGTCCGGTTGCGTCCGGCGACCGAGCCGAGCTCGGTGAAGAGGTGGGCCGCCCGGCGGTTGTGGATGGTCGCCTGTTCGAGCTGGCCCGTCCATTCCAGGGCGAAGCTCAGGCTCTCCCAGGCCTCCGCCTCGCCTTCCCGCCATCCGCAGGCGGCGGCGATGCGGGCGGCCCGCTCGAGATGATGGACGGCCTCCTCACGACGGACCGCACGGAACAGGCTCTTGCCCATCCCGTAGTGCAGCAGGGCCCGCAGCGCGGGAAGGTCCGCACGCTCGGCGGCCGCGAGCAGGGCGGGCGCGATCTCCAGCCAGGCGCCGTGGTGGCCGGTGCTGTTGCAGATGATCCACACCTGCTCGGCCAGCCGCCAGGTGCGGGGGCCGGGATCGCGGCGGGCCGCCTGGGCCAGCGCGGCCACCAGGTTCGCGATCTCCTCGCCCGTGGGCTGCACCGGGGGTCCGGCTACCGGGGAGGCGTGCCCTGGCAGCCGGATCTCGTCGGGGGCGCACCAGGCGGCGATGGCGTCGCCCAGGCGGAGGTAGTGGTCGATCAACCGGCTCCAGGCGGCGTCGCGATCGGGGTCGCCGCCGGCCTGCGCGCCGGCGTAGAGCCGTACCAGGTCATGGAGCCTGAACCGGTCCGCGCGGTGGTGTTCGACGAGGTGGGCCGCGGCCAGGAGCTTGAGCGCCGTACGCGCCTCGACGGGTGGGACGCCGGCCGCCGAGGCCGCCGCCTCGACGGTGAAGTCCGGCCCCGGGATGAGGCCCAGCAGGCGGAAGACACTCTGGGTGGCCGGAGCGAGGACGCGGTACGACACGGAGAAGGCGAGGATGACCGGGTTGTGGCCGGTTCCGTCAAGGGTGAGACCGGTCAGCGGGTCGCCCGCGGTGAGTTCCTTCACCACGGCCGCGGTTCCGTTCCACGGGCTGGCGGCGTTGGCCGCGGCGATGCGCAGCGCCAGCGGAAGGCCGCCGCAGAGCCGGACCAGCTCGGCGCGGGCCGACGCCTCCGACGGGTCTTCCGCCGGACCCAGCATGTCGTCCACCAGCGCGAGGCAGTCCGCCTCCGGCAGGGCCCCGAGCGAACGCCGCCTGGCCCCCGCGCCCGCCACCAGCTCACCCAGGTGCTGACGGCTGGTCACCAGCGTCGCTCCCGACGGCGGCAGCAGCGGGCCGATCTGCGCGGCCGAGCGGGCGTTGTCCAGGAGCAGCAGGACCGGGCGTTCGGCGAGCAGCGAACGGTAGAGGCCGAGCTGCGCGTCGAACCCGCCGGGGACCTGCCCGGCATCGACGCCGAGGGAGAGCAGCAGCCGGGCCAGGGCGGCGGGGGCGGTCAGGGGCTCGTGGTCGGCGTCGTAGCCGCGGAGGTCGACGTAGAGCTGGCCGCCGGGGAAACGGCTCTTCGCGCGGTGGGCCCAGCGCAGGGCCAGCGCCGTCTTGCCCATCCCGGCCGTTCCGCTGAGCACGCACACCGCTCCGCCGGTGTCCAGGGCGTCGTCCAGCCAGGCGAGTTCGTGCTCGCGCCCGGCGAAGCCGCGGATGTCGCGGGGCAGTTCGGCGGGACGCGCGGGGTGCACGGTTTGCGTCGTCTGCGCCGTCTGCGTCGCCTCGTCGGCCAGGAACCGCTGGTGCAGCTCCCGCAGCGGCCGGCCCGGCTCGATGCCCAGCTCGTCGATCAGCCGGTTCCTGGTCTCGCGGTAGACCGCGAGCGCCTCGGGCCGGCGTCCGCACCGGTGCAGCGCCAGCATGAGCTGTGCCTGCAGGCGCTCGCGCAGGGCCTGTTCGGCCGCCGCCGTACGCAGGTCGTCCACGATCTCGCTGTGACGGCCCAATTCCAGCTCGGTCTCGAACAGCTCCTCCAGCGCGCCGACCCGGCGTTCCTCCAGCCCGGGGCGCTCCTGCTCGATCAGCACCGCGCTGGTCCCGCTCAGCGCGGGGCCCCGCCACAGCGCCGCCGCCGCACGCAGCCGCCGTACCGCGATCTCGGGGTGGCCGCTGCCCAGATGTTCACGGGCGGCGGCCCTGTACTGCTCGAACGCCTCGAGGTCGACCTCGCTCCGGCCGGTGTGGATGCGGTAGCCGGCGCCGACACGGCTGATCCGCTCCCTGCCCAGCAGGGTCCGCAGCTCGTGGACGTAGACCTGCAACCGTCCGAGGGCGGTGCGTGGCATCCGCTCACCCCACACCAGGAACGTCAGCCGGTCGTCCGACACCGTACGGTTCGCGTTCAGCAGCAGCGCGGCCAGCACCGTGCGCTGCTTGGGCGAGCCCAGCTCGACCGGACCACCGGGCCCGTCCACCGAGACCGGCCCCAGTAGCCGATACAGCACTCTTCCTCCTCCGCCTTCCGGGAGGTCCTGGCGTCTGCCGGCCCTCGCCGAAACGCAACACCACCGTAGGGCCCGCCTTGGGGCCCGTCTTGCACGCTCGTGCGGGAGATCAGCGATCGGTCACGGTGCGGGTGTGTTCGGCCAGCAGCGTGAGCCCGTGACGATCGACTGACGCCGACGTGGCGGACAGGATGACGGCGCCGGTCCCGCTCTCGCGGTCGAGTCCGGCCCAGGACCGGAAGCCGCCGGTGCCGCCGTTGTGCCAGACGACCTGACGTCCTTCGACGACGATGGTGATCCAGCCCGCGCCGATGCGTGCCCCCTTGCCGAAGGGGGCGACCGGATCGAGGGCGGCGATCCCGGGTGCGGAGCCGTCGAGCAGTGCGGCCATCAGGCGGGCCATGTCCTGGATGGAGGCCCGGATGCCGCCCGCGGGTCCTATCGCCTCCCCGGCCCACGGCTGCCGCGGCCTGCCTCGGCTGCTCCTGCCGACGAGCGCGTCCGGCCCGAGCTCGTCGGCCGTCGCGGGCAGGTGGACGTGGGCGAGTCCCAGCGGGCCGACGACCCGTACGGTCCGGGCTTGGGCGAGCAGTTGCCGGAGGCTGTCATCGTAAGGGTTGACGCCGTGCCGCCAGAGGGCGAAGGCGCGCCGCAGCGGACGTGCCGACCGGGGCAGTCCGGGCAGCCCCGACCGATGCCGGCTGAGCGCGGCCAGCGTCAATCGTGCGGCCGGGACCTCGCCGAGCGGCAGCGACTCGCCCAGAGCCGAGTCATGCCGGATCTCCCCTCGGTCGAGCGCGTCGGCGTACAGCAGTCCGGTGACCGCCTTCGAGATGGACCCGATCTCGAAGGCGGTGTCCAGGCCGACGCCACGGGCGGCCACCGTCACGTCGCGAGGGGAGATCAGGGCGGCGGCCGCCACAGGATGCCGGGAGCCCAGCAACTCCTCGATTCTCGTGGCGAGCGCAGGGTCGCCGTGCACCGCCGTCACGATCGGCCGCCGAACACCCGGCAACCCACGCGAACCCGTGCCATGGCACCCCACCCCAAGCCGGTCAGCCCCTCGATGTCCGTCAACCTGCCCGGCCCTCCGCCACGACCGCGCCCCTCTTCCTCTCCCTGCCCCGACCGAACGACACGATCAGGAAGAGAAAGAGGGGCTACGAACCCCACCGTGGTCACCTGACCCACCCCCTGACGGGCCATGAGCCCCGTGGGTGCCGCTCAGCGGCCAGACGAAGCGGACGCCATGGCCGGACGTCTGCTTCCGGCCTGGTCGTGGCCGATGTCGCAGGACACTACGAGATCGCTCTTCCGATTTTCTTCCGTCCCGGTTCCGAACCCGCGCCCACGACGTGTCTTCAGCGGCGGTAGTAGTAAGCCGCCGTGTATCCCATGTTTCCTCGAATGCTGACGTTCTTGCAGTTCTTCTGCGTGAACAGCGATCCGCTCTGGTTGGCGCCGCGGAATTTGACGACCCAGCCCGGTGAGTCCCATTTGGCCGAGTTCACGATGGCGATGTGTCCGTGGGGGCGGTAGTAGTTGCTCTTCCACACGGCTACGTCGCCTTTGCGGGGTGCTATCCCGTGCCCTACGTATCGAAAGCCGTTTCGCTTCAGGACGGGGCCCATGTCGGTGGCGTTCGCCATGCCTCCGGTGAGGCCGTAGTACCGCTTCACGAACGTGACGCACTGGCATGTCTGGGCGGCCGCCACGCTGACGTCCGACTCGTCGACGACGTCGGTGCCGACGCCATCGGCCGGGCCGTCGTCCTCAACGGGGGCGGTGGTTCGAGCGCTGTGACCAGCGGTGCCGGCCATCGCCGATGGACCGGTGAGAGAGAGCGCCAGTCCGACCGTGATCGCCAGCGCGGTGGTGCGCGAAAGGGTTCTCGTCAGCGAATCGCCGCTGTTCAGTGCCATCGAATACTCCTGAGGGAATTGATGCGATCACGAACGGCGAAACGGTACTGCGCGGCGCAACAGCGGTGCCATAAATCCACCACACGCATGAGGGCGCTGGAGGCCGGGAAGGTGGCGGCGTCCTGGTCAGCGCGCCGAGCGTTGGCGTGGCACGGCGGCGAGCTTGGGGCGGATCCGGTCGGCGGCCGGGGGGTCGATCTCGCGGTAGAGGGTGATGGCGTCCTGCCAGGCGTGCCGCGCCGCGTCGAGTTCTCCGGCCTCGTGGCGGGCGTCGCCGAGGTGGTCGAGGATGACGGCCTCGAAACGGCGCGAACCCTGCGCGCGGAACAGGTCGAGGGAGCTCAGGTAGCAACTGATCGCCTCCTGCAGCTCGCCGAGCTGGTAGTGGGTGTGACCGAGGCTGTCCCAGGCCGCGGCCTCCCCGTGCGGGTCGTCGAGCTCCTGGAACAGGCGCAGCGCCTGCCGGCAGAAGGGCAGCGCGGTGCCCGGGTGTCCGAGCAGGCCGTGCAGGTACCCGATGGAGTTGAGCGTCATGGCCTGCCCCAGCCGGTCGTCCGCGGCCTCGTAGAGGGCCAGGGCCTGCTCACTGGAGCGGAGGGCCTCCTCGTTGTGGCCCAGCCGCTCGGCGAGGAAGCCCAGGTAGTGCAGGGTGCTGGCGTGGCCGTTGACGTCGCCCGCCTGACGGAACAGCTCCAGGGCGAGCCGCAGGTGGGTACGGCTGTCGTCGTCGCGGCGCAGCAGGTTGCAGGCGCGGGCGAGACCGCGGTGGGCGTGGGCCAGCGCGGTCGGGTCGTGCAACCGGGCGGCCGAGTCCATCGCCGTGCGGGCGAGGGCGAGCGCCTCGTCCCAGTGGCCCAGCCGGTCGAAGAAGAACTCCAGCGCCCAGACGAGCTGCCAGGTGTGCCGGTGGTGACCGCCGGCCGCGGCCCCCGGGATGACCTCCAGCAGGACCGGGCGCTCGTCGTGGAACCAGGCGAGTGCCCGCCGGTGGTCGGCGACGGCCTCGGGGGTCACCCCCGGTTCGGCCCTGGGCAACTGGACCGGGACCAGCGTCTTGGTATAGCTGCGGGCGGCGGCGTGGGCGGTGTGCAGGTAGTGGTCGAGGTTCCGGCGCCGGGCCGCGGCCTGTTCCTCCGGGGGGTCGTGGGCGTCGGCGAGTTCGGCGGCGTACACGCGCAGCAGGTCGTGCAGGACGTACCGGCCGGAGACGTGCTCGGTGACGAGGTGGGCGTGGGCCAGCTCGGCCGTCAGCGACCGGGCCCGCCGCACGGGCACGCCCGCCAGGCTGGCCGTCGCCGGCAGGGCGATGTCGGGGCCGGGATGCAGCGACAGCAGCCGGAACAGGCGGGCGGCGTCGGGGCTGAGGGCCCGGTAGGACCAGGAGAACACCGCCCGGACGTCGGCCGCGGCGTCGGGATCGGCGAACGCGTCCAGGTGACCGGCCGTGGCGCGCAGCTCGGCGGCGACGGCCGTCAGGGGGAACGTGGGATTCATGGCGGCGCGGGCGGCGACGATGGCCAGGGCCAGCGGCAGCCGGCCGCAGCGCTCGACGATGTCCTCGACGGCCCGCGGCTCCCGGGCGAGCCGGGCCTCGCCGAGGCGGCGGGCCAGGAACTCGCGGGCATCGGTTCCGGAGAGCAGGTCCAGGGTGAGCGGACGCGCGCCGTCGCGGGCGACCAGCCCGGACAGCCGGTCGCGGCTGGTGACCAGCACGAGGCAGCCGGCCGTACCGGGCAGCAGCGGGCGGACCTGGCCGACGTCACGGGCGTTGTCCAGCACGATCAGCATGCGCCGCCCGGACAGCAGCGTGCGGTAGAGGCCGGAGCGCGCCTCCAGACCGGCCGGGACGTGCCGCTGATCCGTCCCCAGGGCCTGCAGGAAACCCCGGATCGCCTCGGCCGGATCCACGGCCGTGCCGGACGGGCCGAAGCCCCGCAGGTTCACGTAGAGCTGCCCGTCGGGGAACCGGTGGGCCACCTGGTGGGCCAGGTGCACCGCCAGCGTGGTCTTGCCGATCCCGGCCATGCCGCCGATCACCTGGATCTCCGTGGCCGGCGGAACCCGCTCGTCGCCGGGCAGGAGGGACACGACGCGGGCGAGCTCGTGCCGGCGACCAACAAAGGCCGCCAGGTCGACCGGCAACTGAGCGGGGACCGCCCGCGCCACCGGCGCCCCCGAGCCATCACGTCCCCGCCCACCGGCCGCCGGCGTTGTCGAGCCGTCGCCTCCCCGCCCCTCCGCTGCCCGAGCGCCTGAGCCTTCGTGTGCCGGCGCCGTGCCGACCCCCGCGGGGCCCTCGTCTGGCGTGGCCGGGACGGGCCGGGCGTTCAGCGCTCGCAGGTGTGCCGCCCGCAGTTCCGGGCTCGGGTCCACGCCCAGCTCGTCCGCCAGCCGGGCCCGGGCGCGCTCGTACGCCTCCAGTGCCGCGGCCTGGTGACCCGTGGCCCACAGGGCCAGCACCACCCGGCTCTGCAGCGGTTCGTCCAGCGGGTGCTCGTCGGCCAACCGCTGCAACCCGGGCAGCAGCGGCGCCACGAGCCCGTACCGCAGGGCGGCGTCGGCCGCCTCCTTCGCGGCGGCGAGGCGTTCCCGGTCCAGGGCGGCGAACACCGCGTGCCCCTGCACCTCGGCCGGCAGGCCCGCCGTCGTAGGCGCCCGCCACAGGCCGAGCGCTTCGGCGTACCGTTCCACGGCCCGTTCCGGACGCCCGTCCCGGCCGGCCTCACGGGCCTGCGTGAGCAGGTGGCGGAAGGCGAGCAGGTCCAGCGTCTCGACACCGACGTCGAGGCGGTAACCGCCCGATTCGGGCAGCAGCCACCTTCCCGCCGCCATCCGGGGCAGCCCCGGCTCCAGCAGCCGCCGCACCATGCCGACGTGCCGGTGCACGATGTTGACCGCGCTGGCCGGCGGGTCCTGGCCCCACATCACCTCGATGATCTCGTCCAGGGGCACCGGCTGCCCCGCGTGCGCCAGCAGCAGTGCCAGCAGCAGCCGCTGCTGAGGGGCGCCGGCCGGCACCTCGACGTCGTCGCGCCGGACACGGACGGGACCCAACACACTGAAGTACAACGGTGCCTCCCCGCGGTGCTCATGGTCCTCCTCGATCGAAGAAGGGTGAGGACCGCCACGTTAGGAGCCGCCGCCGGGGCGGGACATCTGTCAGTCGACTTACTCCCATGCGTTAAGTCGGTCGTCTTCAGGGCGCGGTCACCTTCCCGGCACCTTCTACGCACCGCTCAGAACTAGCCTCGCCGAGGTCGGCCCGCCGATCCCCCCGTTGACGACCAGCGCACCCAGGGAGTGGAGCAATGACGAGTCAAAAGCAGGACAGGTTGTCCGGTCATGCCGTCGTGGCCGGCGGGAGCCTCGCGGGGCTGCTGACCGCGCGGGTCCTCGCCGACCACTTCGCCGAGGTCACGGTGATCGAACGGGACGTGCTCCCGTCGCTCGGCGCGTACCGGCGTGGCGTGCCCCAGGACCAGCACACGCACTGCCTGATCGCGTCCGGACGGGAGGCCGTCGAGACCTTGGTGCCCGGCTTCACGGCCGCCGTCGTGGCGGACGGCGGGACGCTCGCCGACATGCAGGGGGAATGCCGCTGGTACGTCGACGGGCACCGCATGCGGCAGGCGCCGATCGGCCTGCACATCCTGCTCGCCGGCCGCCCCCTCCTCGAAGGCCACGTCCGGGAGCGGGTACGCGCGATCGGCAACGTCCGCCTCCACGACGGCGAGGAGGTCATCGGGCTGATCCCCACGGAATCGGGCGACGACCGCGCCCTCATCATCACCCTGACGACCGAGAACCGCCGGGGCGGCGCGATGATCGCCCAGGAGGACGACACCTGGATCATCAGCCTCTTCGGCTACCTGGACGAGCAGGCCCCGCAGGACCTGGAGGGCTTCATCGAGTTCGCGGGCACCCTCGACGCCAAGGACATCTACCACGTCATCCGGAACGCCGAACCCGTGGGCGACGGCCTCGTCATCCGGTTCCCCGCCAGCCGCCGGCACCGCTACGAGCGCCTCGGCGGCTTCCCCGAGGGCTACCTGGTGCTGGGGGACGCCCTGTGCAGCTTCAACCCGATCTACGGCCAGGGCATGTCGACCGCCGCCCTCCAGGCCAGGCTGCTGGAGGAGTGCCTGCGCGACCAGGGGACGGCCCCGCGTGCGCCGGCCACGGCCTTCTTCGCCAGGGTGAGGCCGGTGCTGGACGCCGCGTGGGACATCGCGGTCGGCGGCGACCTGAAATATCCCGAGGTCGAGGGGGTACGCGGCCCGGAGTCGGCGCAGGCGCAGGCGTACCTGAGCCAGGTTCACCTCGCCGCCTCCCGGGACGCCGAGGTGGGGCGCCGGTTCGTCCGGGTCGTCAACCTCACCGACGGCCCGGAGTCCCTACAGGACCCCGCGTTCGTGGACCGCGTCCTTCATGCGGCCGCGTCCTGATGGGCGCCTGGAAGTCCGCGTCCTCCGCCTCCACCAGGTCGTAGCGCAGACCGGTGTCCAGGCCGTCGCCGAAGACGACGGCCACCTCCTCAAAGGGTGAGCCCCTCGCACCAGGTGATGCACGGGGTCTCGGAAAAGTAGCCGGCGATGTCCCGACAGTGCTCTTCCACGTCGTTCACGGGCCTGGGCGGGGCCGGTTTCCGGGGAAGGAGCGGCGCATGTGCAGCCGCAGGCGTGAGCCCTGGTCGCTCTGCTCGAGTTCGACGCGGTCGCACAGACGCTGGATCACCCACAGGCCGAATCCGTGGGAGCTGGTGGGATCGACCTTGGCCTCGGCGAGGTGGTGAGCGCTCAGCCGGCCCGCGGGGTCCACGACGTCCACGGCGATGGCGTACGTGCTGCTGCGGGCGATGACCATGCCGACCCCGTCGCCGTGGTCGAGCACGTTGGTGACCGCCTCGTTGACCGCGAGCACCAGATCGTCCAGCCGCTCACCACGCAGGCCGCCCCGGCGGGCATGCGCGCGCACCAGGCCGCGGATGAGCTCCAGGTCGGCGCTGATAGGGCAGCGCAGCTCGAACTCCGGGTTCATGATCGTAAAGTCTGCTCACGCCGTAATGTGGAGGACACGGACGGTCTACGCTATCCCGGTCTGAGGCGGCCAAACAGTCGTATACCGCCGACGGATCCTCTGGTTCGACCCGTCGTGACCGGTTCGCGCCCGATCGGAGACGTTCGCGGGCGTTCGGACCTGCCCCGGCGCGCCATACGATGACCTGATGAGAATGCCCGCCGGCGAGGAGCCGGAAGCTGCGACGTTACGGCTGACGACGTCCTTCGTCGGTGACGTCGCCGTGATCACCGTCGAGGGCTTCCTGGACGCCACCCGGCGCGAGCAGTTCGCCGAATACCTGTCCCAGGCCGGCCCGTCGATGATCCTCGATCTGTCCGGGGTGACGTTCATGGACTCCCGCGCGCTGGGGCTGATCATCCACCACTGGCAGGCCAGCCAGGCCGCGGGCGGCAGGTTCGCCCTCGTCGGCGTCGACTACT
Source organism: Nonomuraea sp. NPDC050643 (assembly GCF_040654715.1). Taxonomy (NCBI): domain Bacteria; kingdom Bacillati; phylum Actinomycetota; class Actinomycetes; order Streptosporangiales; family Streptosporangiaceae; genus Nonomuraea; species Nonomuraea sp. NPDC050643. The sequence continues at coordinate 61,251 of NZ_JBFAIM010000029.1, forward strand.
CCCGCTCCAAAGTCATCTGGATCACCGGCCTGGCCAAGGTCCTCCCGCTCTACGACAGCCTCGACGAGGCGCTGGCCTGATCCGCCGGCGGGCGGGCCTCGCCTCACCCCCGGCATGGCGGCCTCGCCGGCGCTAGAGTACACGTCCGTGGACGCCGATGATCTTGACTACCGAACCCGGACGCACACCGGCTGCGTTCCCCCGCACCTGGTCTCCCGGCTGGTCGAGCTCGGCCACACCGCGGAGGTGGAGTTCCAGGCCGGCCGCGGGGAATGGTTCTGCGCGCGCGAGCAGGCCCGGCTCCTCGCCGAGCAGGACCGGCGGGCGGAGGCGATGGAGGTGCTCGCCCCGTACGTCGCCACCGGTTGGTGGAAGGCGGCCGAGACCATGGCCGAGCTGCTGGAGGGGTGGGGCCGGATCGACGAGGCGATCGAGCTGGCCCGCCCGTACGCGGAGGCGGGAGACCGGCTGGCGCTGGAGTCCTTCGCGCGCCGGCTGGCCCGGCACGGCCGGGGCGAGGAGGCGTTCGCCCTGCTCCGGCCGCACGTCGAGGACTGGTTCCTCGCCGCCGCCCTGGTCGACGTCGCCGCGGGCGCGGGCCGGGACGAGGACGCCGCCTCGCTGCTGGCCGCCCGCATCGAGGCGGGACGCCGCTGCGACACCCCGTCGTGCCGCCGCCGCGAGGTCCGGCCGTCCAATGCCGTCGATCTGCTCGCCACGATCCGCGAACGCCAGGGCCGCATCGACGAGGCGATCGCCCTGCTGCACACCCGGGACACCACCTCGGTCAACGACCGCGACCAACTGGCCGACCTGCTGGCCCGGCACGACCGGATCGAGGAGTTGCGGACGTACGCGGCGGCCGAGTACCACGGGCACGCCGCGCAGCGGCTCGCGGAGGTGCTGGAGGAGCGCGGTGACGTGGAGGGGGCGATCGCCGTGTACCGGCGGCCGGGGGATTCGCCGGCCCGCCACGTCCACGGGGCGGTGCGGCTCGCGCAGCTCCTGGTGCGGCACGGCCGGGGCGACGAGGCGACGGAGGTCCTGCGCTCGCTCGCGGACTCGCCCGGCGGCGCGGAGGACTGGATCGTCGACCTGCTGTGCACTCACTACGCCGACCAGGGCCGCGCCGAGGACGGCCTGGCCTACCTCGACGCCCTCAAGGCGCGCCGCGACGCAGAGGACTGGGACTTCTTCCGGATGCGGCTCCCGCTGCTGGTCGCGTGCGGCCTGCGCGAAGAGGCGATCGAGCGGGCGCGAGCGCACCCCGAGGGCGACACCTGGTACGCGGCCTGGTTCACCGCCGAGCTGCTGGCCGACGCCGGCCGCACCGAGGAGGCCGTCACCGTCCTCGAACGGCACCGGCCCGCCAACAGCGGCATCCTGGCCCGGCACCTCATCGACCTCGGCCGCGTCAAGGAAGCCGTGGCGCTCCTCCAGCAGCGCGAACCCAAGCCTGCCGGGCTGTGGACCGACGCGCCCCCGTAGCTAGAAGTACGGTGTCCAGCCGGGCCCGACGGGGACGGCACCGGAGAACGCGTTGCCACCCTTGCCGTTCCAGACGTGGAGCGTGTCGTCATGGACGGCGGCGATGTCGGTGTGGCCGTCCTTGTTGACGTCGCCCAAGGACACCAACGTGCCCGCGTACGGTTCCCAGCCCGGCTTCGGCTTGACGATGACCTCGTCGTCCGTACCGGGGCGGTAGGCCAGGTTGTCGGAGCCCGCCAGCACGCCGTTGCGGTAGATGCGGACCTTCCCGTACGAGCCCTCCGTGGTGTCGTACGTGATCGCGTAGTGGATCCACTCGTTGACCTTCACCGGCTGCTGGAAGTACGCCCCGGCGCCGTAGCCGCCATCGAGGTTCCAGGCGTAGCCGGAGATGCGGTTGGGGCGTTCCTCCTCGTTGCTCTTCGAGTACATCCGGCCCGCCCACTCGCGATCGCCGCCGCTGCCCGACTTCGTGCCCTTGCCCATGAAGTAGACGTAGCCGGTCTGTTCCTGCTTGGGGAACTCGAGGGTGTGCGGCCTGATCCACGCCTCCACGGTGAACTTGCCCGTGGTGGAGATGTGGAACTGCTTGGCGGTGGGAATCTCGAAATATCCCGACGAGCCGTTGAAGACCGCGGCGCCGTCGCGGTTGGGCAGTTGGACCGTGCCGGTGACGCCGTGGAAGGTCCCGTCGTGGTCGTTTCCGGTGCGGTCGGCCTCCGTGCCGTCGGAGGGGTGCGAGAGCCGCCAGTAGGCGACGGGGCGGTCCGCGAGAACCAGCTCGTCATAGGGGCTGAGGCCGGCGGCGCTCGCCGTGGCCGGGTGCGGGAGGAAGAAAAAGGCCGCCAGCAGGGTGGTGCCCAATCCTGCGGCGAGGATCCGTGGGCCGCTGAAGGTTGTGTGCACGGCGGCACCTTAGGGAAAAGCGGTGTGCCGGCGGTATGTCGTTGCCGCCGGGCCGAGGTCGTCGTTCATACGCGCCGGCCGACGGTGAGAATGGCCAGCCAGTGCCGGGTGAGCCGGTTGTCGGGGCGTGCGGCCAGCCGGTGGCGGATCTCGCGGTAGAGGTGCTCGCGCTTTTCCGGCCGCATGGCGATGTGCCCGGAGAAGGTGTCCAGCAGGGCGATGTACTCGTCCGCGGTGTAGCGGCGGGCCCAGACGTGGCGCCGTGTTCCGGTGACGGCGAAATGCCCGGAGTCCTCGAATGCGGTGGCGGTGGGATCGGGCTGGTCCTCGGGGCGTGGTGGTGGCCAGGGGCCGCCGTCGCCTTCGCCCAGTTCGTCGATCACCGACTGGATCTCCGCGAAGAACGGGTCGGCGTCCGCCGGGAAGGCGTGGTGGGCGTCCCACACGGCCAGGTGACCGCCCGGGCGTAGCAGCGTGGCCGCCTTCTCGTACTTCACCTCGGGGTCGATCCATTTCCAGGCGGTGGCCGCGTAGAGGAGGTCGAAGACGGCTCCGGCCGGCGGTTCCCAGTCCTCGAAAGAAGTGGTGATGACCGAGACGCCGGGGAAATCGCGCAACCCGCGGCGCGCCTCCTCGGCCAGGGCGTTTCCGAGCTCGATGGCCGTGATGCGGAAACCCCTCCGCGCGAGCGGCAGCGTCGCCTTTCCCGGTCCGCATCCGACTTCGAGCAGGTGTCCGGGTGGTTCGATTCCTGTCAGCGTGAGCAGGTCGGTGTAGAGATCGGCCGGATAGTCGGGGCGGGCCTGCTGGTAGAGGGAGGCCACGGTGTCGAAAGTGGCGCGCAACCGTTCACGGGACATGAGGCGATTCTCGCAGCGCCTCGCGTCCGTTCAGCGGCGATACGCTCGGTCAGGCGTCGCGATCCCGTACGCCGAGGCGGCGGTGTCCCACGACACGGCCTAACCCATCACCGTCCCGGTGGAGTCCGCGTTGACCGTCCGGCGGCGGGAGAACGCCCCGAGGTCGACCGTGAGCCCGGTGTGCTCACCGCGGCACCGCACCGGATCGCCGTCGTGGTCGTGGCCGTTCTCCACCGCCGCGATGAGCTCCGCCATGAAGCGCCCCACGACCGGTGCGTTCTTGAACTGGTTGCCGCTGGTGCCGATCGCGACGTAGAAGCCGTCGAGCGAGGTGCGGTCGTAGATGGGGGTCCAGTCCGTCGACACGTCGTACACGCCGGCGATGCCGCGTGGCCGCGACGGAACGCCGAGATCGCCGAAACGGCGTGCGGCGCGTGTCACCTGCGCCTCGAAGAGCGCCATGGTCGGCCCGAGGTCCGCCTCGTCCGGGTCGTCCAGCCACTGCATCGGGTCGCACTCGGGCTCGGTGCCGCCGACGTAGAGGCCGTTGCCGGGCGCGCCGCGCAGGTAGGTGCCCAGATCGAGGTCCGCGATCACCGGCCCGGGCCGGTCACCATGGTTGAACTCCGGGGGCGCGGTCACGAAGTGCACCTCCTGACGCATCGGACGGGTCTCGATGGTGAAGTCGTCACCGACGCCCGCCATCCGGTTGAACGCCGACGACCACGGTCCCGCCACGTTGACCACGATCGGCGCGTCCACCCGTTCGCCGCCGGCCAGGTCGACACCGGCGACCCGGCCGCCGGCCCGCCGGACGGCGGCCACCTGCCTGTCGAACACGAACCGCGCACCCGCCCGACGGGCGGCGTCGGCGAGGTTGACCGCGGCCAGCATCGGGTCGTCCACCCAGCCCGCGTCCGGAGTCCACAAGGCGCCGAGGCGCCCTGCCGGGTCTGCCCAGAACGCCTCGTCGTCGAGCCTCTTGGGCGGCCAGAACCGGCCCGCGTCGAGCCCGGGCACCCGCTCGGCCAGCACCTTCGAGTCCCACACCTCGTAGGGAACGCCGGCCCGGTCGAACAACGGCATCACCTTCTCCTTCGGCGCCACGTCGACGTCGAGGAACGCCATGCCCGTCCGCTCGAACCGGGCCATCGCCGCCTGGTCCGCGAACCCGAGGTGATCCGCCCAGTTCTCCCAGCAGTGCCTCGCCTCCCAGGCCGCGGCGACGCCGGGAAAGGTCGAATAGTTGAACCGGATGATCGCGCTCGACGCGCTCGTCGATCCCTGCCCCGGCCCGCTGAGACGATCGACGACGACGACCTGGAAGCCGGCGCGGGCGAGCTCGAAGGCCGTCGACGAGCCGATCACGCCGGCACCGACGACAACGACATCCGCGGTTAGCGTCACCATGCCATTTTCCACCCAGCGCGTTCGCATGGGTCGTCGGCCCGCGTGCAGGCGGTGCCGTGGTCAGAACCGCATGCCACCGGCCGCGGCGCGGATCTGAAGCCGAACTGAAGCAGGCGGGCGGTTTACTCCCCTTACGACCCCCCGATGGGCCCGGTTCGGCAGGACCGGCGCGTGCGAGGCGACCTCGGCCGGCGGCTGATGGCGTCGCCGGGGCACCGGCCCGGCCAGGCGTCTGCTGACGCCGTGAGCAGTTGGGAGAAATCTTGGCAAGGCGGTTATGTGTCGCGTCCGGCGGCTCCGGTGATCTGGTCGCCGCCTGGGCGCTGTCGCGGCTCCCCTCGCTGGACCGGACGGTCGCGTTCGCCGCGCCTGTCTGGGAACGGTCCGCTCTCGATCCGCGTCCCGGGCCGCGAGGACCTGGTGACCTCTGCGGTCTCGTCCGAGATCCTCGCGGCCGGCGCATAGCCCCCACGACGTCCCTTCCCGGTGGATGGTCGCCGCTGCCGAGGTTCGTCGAGGTCTCGGGCTCGGACGTGTTCTTCCTGGACGTCACCGACGGTGTCGAGAACCTGGGCCGGCACCTGGCCAGGCTCTGCGCCCGGGCCGGCGCCGACCTGATCGAACTGGTCGACGTCGGCGGCGACGTGCTCGCCGCCGGAGACGAACCGGGGCTGCGCAGCCCGGCCCTGGACGCGGTCCTGCTGGCCGCCTGCGACGCGAGCGGGATCGAAGCGGTCGTGACCGTGGTCGGCGCCGGCCTGGACGGTGAGTTGTCCCCTGCGGAGCTGAGGCGGGCGCATGCCGAGCTTCCGCTGATGCACGAGCAGGTGATCCCGCGCAGCGTGGCCGGACGCGCGTACGCGGATCTCGCCTGGTTTCCCAGTGAGGCGAGCTTGATGATGCTGCTGGCCTGCCAGGGGCTCGTGGCCACGGTGGACATCAAGGCCGGCCTGGACCCGGTGGTCCTGGATCGTGCGGCGTCCATCGCGCGCACCTACCTCCTGCGTGCGGTGGCCCGACGCAGCCGGCTCGTTCAGGCGGTGCGTCAGGCGGCGTCCTTCGACGAGGTCAACGCCGCCCTGTCGGACGCGGGCCAGGTCTCCGAACTCGCCAGTGAGCGTCTCTTCGCGAAAAGGGCCGCCGCTCCCCGCTCTCCGTCCGAGGTGTCCGCCGCACTCGCGCATTTGGACGACCGGGTCACCTACACGAGCCTCCGGCGCTGCGCCCATATCTACGGCGCGTCGAGCCGGGCTCAGGTCGACGCCCTCGACGCGATGATCCGGCGCAGTTTCGCCGCCGCCTACCGCAAGCCCCTGGTGCCGACCTTCCTGATGAAGGAGTTCGGTTCCAGGCTCCATGCCGACATGGGGGTCGCTCCATGACACGATCGGGGGAAAGCCGGTAATGCTGCGCACAACGGAGGTCGCGGACCTCACGCGCTTCGGCGACCTCGCCGAAGAGAAAAGGGTCGTCCTCGGCGTTCCCAACACGGGCCGCCTCCTTGAGGAAGTGGCCACGCTCACAGGCTCGCTCCTTGGGGAGACCGGCGGGCGCAGCCTGAGGTTCGACACCGAGGACCTCATCGTCATCTGCGCCCGGTCCAACGATCTGCCCTATCTGGCGGCCAACGGCCTGGCCGACCTGGTGATCACGGGATTCGACTATGTCGTCGAGGCCGGTGTGGACCTCGTGGAACTCCACGACACCGGGTATCAGCGATGCAGCGTGGGCATCCTCGGCACGGAGGAGCTCCGTGACTGGCGGACCCGCGAACACGTCACGGTCGCCACCCAATATCCCTCCATCGCGGCCCGCTATTTCGACCGGCCGGGCCTGCCCTCATGTGAATTGCTGGTGGTCAGCGGCGCGGCCGAACTGTACGCCCGCACGGGCATCGTCGACCTGATCGTGGACGCGCACATGACCGGCCTGACCGCCAAGGCCAATGGGCTCTGCTACCTGGAAACGATTCTGGAGACCTCGGGCCGGGTTTTCGCGAGCCCGTCGTGGACCGAGTCGCCGAAGAACATCCAGCAGGTGTGCCGGATGCTCGCGCGATGACGCCTTTCGAGGCGGTCCCGCCGTCCACGACTTCCGCGAGAAGGGAATCCTCGATGAACACGGCTGGACAGACCGCCGCCTCCGCCACCCGGCACTGGTCCGAGGCGTACTACGGGCACGGCTCGTGGTACGCGCGGTCCGTGGCGCATCTTCTCACGCCCGAACGGACCTCCCGCGAGACCGACTTCCTCATGCGGGCGTGCACCCTGGGCGCCGGCTCACACGTGATCGATCTCGGTTGCGGCGAAGGGCGTCACCTGCACGAGTTCGGCAGGCGTGGGGTGCGCGCGACGGGCATCGACCAGAGCCCGTCCAGCGTGACCGCGGCGCGTGCCGCCTGCGTGGGGCTCCCCGTGGACGTGCTGGAAGGCGACATGCGAACGCCGCCAGGCGCGGCGTATCAGGCGGTTCTCTGCTTGTACAACACCTTCGCCCTGCTCGATCGGCGGGAGGTGCCGGAGGTCCTGGCTCGATGGGCCGGTCGCCTCGACGCGGGCGGGCACCTGGTCCTCGACCTCTGGAACGCCGACGCCGTCAGAACGGACCCGGAACGTTCGCGGAGGAGCTGGCGGACGGGCGACGTCCGCGTTCAGGAGGACCGCACCGTGCTGCGGGCCGGCCGTGCGCTGCGCATCGACTACTCCTACACCGACGGCTCCGACCACGCGACTTACTCGGGGGTCTTCGAGCTGTACGCCGCGGCCGAGCTCGAAGCCTTGCTCGCCCAGGCGGGTCTGACCATGACCGCCGCTCACGGGACGCTGACCGGCGATCCCCTCGACCCGCGGGAGAGTCCACGGGTCGTCGTCGTCGGCTCGAAACGGTGACCGGCTCCGGCCGCGTCGCCGTGGCGGGCGGCGGGGCCGCCGCACTGTCCTCAGCGCTGCTGCTGGCACAGGCCGGCCGGGAGGTGGTGCTGATCGACCCCGCCCCCGCCCGCTCGACCGGGGATCCGTCCACCTGGTGTGTCGCGCAGATCAGGCATCCTCACGGGATGCTGGGCAAGGGCCTGGCGGTGCTCAGCGAGCATCTTCCCGCGGTGCTCGACCGGTTGCAGAGGATCGGCGGCACCGTGGTGAGTCTGCTCCAAGGCGGTGGCCCGCCGGTCGACACGCTGCTCATGGAGCGCTGGATGCTCGACGCGGCCTTACGCGCCGAGATCGCGCGGGCGGGAGCGGTGCGCGTACTGACCGGTTCTCGCCTCGTCGATGTCACGGCGACCGGGCGCACGGCATGCGCGCACGTACGGCGGCCCGGCGGCTCGATGGCCTTGACCGCCGCCTGCGTGGTCGATGCGACCGGCACCCACGGACGTATCTGGTCGGCGGAGTCCACCGTGAGCAGAGAGGAGCACGGGTCGTCCCGCGACTTCCACTCGGTTCGCCACAGGCTCCTGCCCGGTGCGCGGGTGCCCCCTCTGTCTCGCGTGGTCACCGGGCGGATGAACCTGTCCGACGGTGCGGAGGCGTCCATCATTCGCGGCCCGGGTGACGTCTTTCACGCGGTCGTGAGCTGTGGGCCCCGGTGGCCCATGCGACGGCGCCTCAGAGATCCCGGGTTTCATGCCGCGCTCTTCCGAGGCGTTCCCGAGCTGGGGCCCTGGACCTTCCCCGAATCGAGCACCCCGACCTCGCCCGTGCTGAGCTTCGCGAGCCGGGGCGATCAATGGGTCAGCGTTCCCGGGGAGGTGACGGCGGTGGTCCGGGCCGGAGACGCGTTGTTCACCACCAATCCCGCACACGGGCGCGGGCTCAGCCACGCGCTGTCGCAGAGCCTCATGCTGGCGCGGGCGCTCGGTCGTGGCGACGACGTGCGCGTGGGCGTCGCCGCCTACCGCGACGAGGTGCGCGAGCGCCTTCGGCCGTGGTTCGACGACAGCGTGCTGCTCGATGACGCCACGCCCGAGGGGGCCGCCCATCGGGCGCGGCTGGCCCGGCTCAAGGAACCGGCCGCCCGGGATCCGCGGTTGCACCGGCTGATGCTCGAACGTCACCACCTCCTTGGAGACAGCACGCTTCCGTCGTTGGCGACGAACTGAGGGAGACAGAGGCATGGACAGGTTCATCCAGGACAATGTCGTCTGGCCGGAGGGCATCACGAAGATGCACGTCTACCTGGTCCCCGACCTTGAGCTGAACAAGGAACTCGCGGCCCTGGTCCAGGACTGCCGGGCGGTCATCGGCCGGTTCCCCGGCATCGGGATCGTCCCCGACGCCTGGTTGAAGGCCACCCTGCAGTTGGTCACGGGTGTCACGGGGCCGGAGCTCGGCGCCGAGGAGCGGGAGGCGCTGGGTGCGGCCCTGGCCGGCACGCTCGCCGAGATCGAACCCTTCACGCTCTCGGTGGGCCCGGCGCTCGCCGGCGCCACCGGCGTCGCCCTGGATCTGGACCAGGATCTGCCGGGGCAGGCGCTCCACGAGTGCTACGAGCGGGTGCGGGCCGCCATCGTCTCCGTGCTGGGGGACGGGTCGGTCGAGTATTCGGCCCTGCCCCCTCACCTCACGCTCGGCTACGGGCTCGACTCGTTCGACTCGGGGCCCGTGCAGGAGGCCCTGCGCCGCCGGGTACGCCCTGGGCGGGCGACGTGGCTCCTCGACGAGGTGTGGCTCGTCGAGGTGACGCAGGATGTGTCGGAGAACCAATATCGCTGGCTGCGGCCGGCCCGGCGCATCCACCTCGGCCCCCGGTAGGCGCGGACGGCTTGACGCATTTTCGGGACTAAGTATCGTAATGCGAAACCCCCATACTCCGCCGGGGTCGCCGAGCGATCGGCCGCATCGGGACAGGAGGCAAGATGACGGCGAACACCCCCCGCCGTGACGATGCCGGACAGCCGTCCGCGCCCGACCGGCCCGTCTCCGGAGGGCGCGCCCTGGCGGAGATGCTCCGGGTCTGCGGCGCCGGCCCCATGTTCGGCATGGCCGGTTTCCAGTTGCTGCCGTTCTACGAGGGCGTGCGGGTCCTGGGCATGGAGCACCACCTGGTGAACGACGAGCGGACCGGAGCCTTCGCGGCCGACGCCTACGCCCGCCTGACGGGCCGGCCCGGGATCTGCGACGGCACGCTCGGGCCCGGCGCGACCAACCTGGTCACGGCACTGGTGGAGTCGCTCAACGCGGGTGTCCCGGTGATCGCGCTGACGGGCGACACCCATCGCGGGTCCTCCTGGCGGAACATGACGCAGGAGGCCCGCCAGGTGGAGATCCTGCGTCCGGCCGTCAAGGAGCTGATCCGCGTCGAGGCCGTCGAGCGCATTCCCGAGCTGGTCAGGCGGGCGTACGCGGTCGCCACGTCGGGGCGTCCAGGGCCTGTGGTCCTCGATGTCCCGGAGGACGTCGCGCATGCCGAGCACACGTTCGGCTCCGGCGCGTTCTTCGCCGACGCCGCCACCACCCGCGTGCCGGCGCGGCGGACCCGGCCCGACACGTACGAGATGGAGCGCGCGGCGGAGCTGCTGGCGCGGTCGCGGCGGCCGCTCATCCTGGCCGGGGGCGGCGTGCACCTGTCAGGCGCCTATGACGCCCTGCTCCGCCTGGCCGAAGGGGCGGGGATCCCGGTGGCGCACACGCTGAGCGGCAAGGGCGCGATCCCGTGCGTGCACGGCCTGTCCGCGGGGCTGTTCGGGCGGTTCAGCAGGTACGCCAACGAGCTGCTGGAGTCCTCCGACTGCCTGCTGGCCGTCGGGTGCAAGCTCGGGGAGATCGCCACGAAGCGCTACACCCTGCCTCTGCCGGGCACGCCGCTGATCCACCTCGACATCGTGGCGGAGGAGATCGGCCGCTGGGCACGTACCCAGGTCGGCCTCTGGGGGGACGCCCGCGCCGGGCTGTCGGACCTCGCGACGGCGCTGGCGGCCGGCGGGCCGTCCGATGACCGGTCGGCGTACCTGCGCGAGGTCAGGGAACGCCGCGCCGCGTGGGAACGGCACGCGCGGGCCCGCTACGAGAGCGACGAGGTGCCGATCGGCATGGGCCGGTTGATCGGCGAGCTGAACCGGGCCCTGCCCGACGACGGCGTGCTCGTCGCCGACGGCGGCTTCGCCAGCCACTGGGCCGGGCTCCTGCACGACACCAAGCGGGCGGGCCGGGGATTCGTGGCCGACCGCGGCTTCGCCTCCATCGGGTACGGCCTGCCGGGAGCACTCGGCGCCGCCCTGGCCGTCCGCGACACCGGCGCCCCGGTGGTGAGCATCACCGGCGACGGCGGGCTCAACATGACCGTGGGCGACCTGGAGACCGCCCGCCGCGCGGGCGCCGCCTTCACCCTCGTGGTCGTCAACAACGCCGCGTCCGGCTACGTCAAGGCGCTCCAGCACGCCGTGTACGGCGAGGGGCGATACCAGTCCGCCGATCTGATCGAGACGAACTACGCGGAGCTCGCCCGTCATTTCGGCTGCCACGGGCATCGGGTCGAGCACCCCGACGACCTGCGTCCGGCGCTGAAGCAGGCGCTGGCGACCCGCGACGCGCCGACCGTCGTCGACGTCGTCGTGACCCGCGACCCCGGCCGGATGCTGCCCGCCGCGGACAACCGCACGATCGAGGTCCGGCCAGGAGATCGTCCGGTGTGACGCCCGCGCGGTGCTCGTCATCGGCGGGCGGCCCGACAGGAAACGAGGTGCTTCCATGAACGCCGGCGAACGCATCGCCTATGTCGGCGGCGCATTCGTGCCCGAGGCGACGGCCACGGTGTCGATCCTGGACCACGCGGTGCTCTACGGCGACGGGGTCTTCGAGACCGTGGTCGCCTGGCAGGGCCGCATCTTCCGGCTGGACGACCATGTGCGGCGGTTCCTGCGCTCGTGCATGGCGGTCGCCCTGGACTGTCCCGTCACCGAAGACCGTCTCAAGGACCTGGTCATGACGACGGTACGCCGGAACGGGCTGCAGGACGCCTACATCAAGTGGATCCTGACCCGCGGCTCGAACGGCACACCGCTGATGGATCCCACCGGGTGCGTCCCGAACCTCATCATCATGGCGCGCCCGTACATCGACCGCTCGTCGCCGACCGGTCTGCGCGTGAAGACCGTCGCGATCCGCCGGCCGCCCGGGCATGTCCTCGACGCGCACGTGAAGAGCCTGAACTATCTCAACCTGGTCATGGCGAAGATCGAGGCCAGGGCCGCGGCCGTCGATCAGGCGCTGATGCTGGACGTGCGCGGCCGTCTGTGCGAGGCGCCGGGCTTCAACGTCTTCGTCGTCACGGACGAAGTGGTCAGGACGCCGCGGCACGATGTGCTGCGCGGCATCACCAGGGAGACGACCATGCACCTGGCGGCGGAGCTGGGCTACCAGGCTTACGAGAGCGAGCTCGAGCTGTACGACGCGTACACCGCCGACGAGATGTTCCTGACGAGCACCGCGGGTGGCCTCGTCCCGGTGGTGGAGGTGGACGGGCGCACGGTCGGCGACGGCGAACCCGGCCCGGTGCTGTCCGCACTCCAGAACGCCTACCGGGAGGCGCTGTCGTCCGCCCGCTGGAGCACGCCGATCGGATAGCCGCCTGGAGCACGCCGATCGGGTGGCCGCCCCGGTGGGTGAGTGCCCCGGCGGGTGAGTGCCCCGGCGGGTGAGTGCCGAGCGGCGACGGCTCGCCCCCGCTCGCGGCGTGTCACCTGGCGGGCTGGTCGCCCGCGAGGCGGCGTACGCGCGACTCGGTGACCTTGCCGATCGCGTCGCGCAGCCGCTCGTGCAGCGCCTTGGCCTCGCCGGCGAGCCAGGCGACGATGTCGGCGCGGCGGGCGGCCGACATGCGCTCGGTGATCGCGGCCACGCTGAGCGCCGCCACGGGCCGCTCGTCGTGCCCCATGACCGGCACGCCGACGGCCCTCATCCCGGCCAGGATCAGCCGGTCGTTGAACGCGTATCCCAGCTCGCGGCTCTCCTCGACCAGGGCCATGATCGTCGCCGAGTCGAGCTTGCCGAAGTGCGGATATCGCGGGGCGTTCGCGGCGACGATCTCGCGTATCTCGTGGTCGGGCAGCCAGGCCAGCATGGCCAGGTTGCCCGCGCCGACGCCGAGCGGACGGCGGTCGCCGACGTTCAGGCTGAGCGTCTTGATCGGGAACATGCCGGTCACCCTGTCGACGCACACCGCCTCGTTGCCGCTGCGCACGGTGAGGTAGACGGTGTCGTGGGTCCGCTCGGCCAGCCGCAGCATGCACTCGCTCGCCAGGTCGGCCAGGCCGTAGCGGTTGGCGGCGGTCATGCCGAGCGAGAACAGGCGCAGCCCGAGATGGAACCGGCTGGTGCGCTCGTCCTGCTCGACCAGCCCGACCTGGGCGAGGGTGCCGAGGATGCGGTGCGCGGTCGCCTTGCGCAGGCCGGTGTCGGCGGCGATGTCGATCAGGCGGCGGCCGTGGCCGTCTCCCGCGGCCACCGCCTCCAGGATCGCCGCCGCGCGCTCGATGCTCTGGATCGACTCCGTGTTCCGCTCCGGGGGATCCGTGCTCACGCGACCAGTCTGCCATTCCGGCCCGGCGGTACGGTCTTTCCGCCGGGCCGGCGTGGGCTCCGCCGGCGCCGGTCCGCATCTGATTACGCGCGTTACCCGACAGCTTCTACCATGAGTCCCGGGGCCGGCGCGGAACCCCCGCACCCGTGCGATCGAGGAGAGGACGGCATGCCCGTCAAGCGGATCACCAGTTCGGACGTCGCCCGGGCCGCCGGCGTCTCCCGCGCCACCGTGAGCTTCGTGCTCAACGACAAGCCCGGGATGCGCATCACCGAGGAGACCCGGCGCCGCGTCCTGGAGGCCGCCCGCGACCTGGACTACCGCCCGCACGCCTCCGCCCGTTCGCTGGCGGCCGGCCGCAGTGACGTGGTGCTCCTGGCCATTCCCGACCTGCCCATCGGAGCCGGCATCAGCCGCTTCGTCGAGGAGCTCGCCACCGCGCTGGCGGCCTACGGCCTGACGCTGGTCACGCACCTCGCGGCGGCGCACGGCCGGCCGCTGCCCGACGTGTGCGCGGCCATCGACGCCTCCGTGGTCGTCGGCTTCTCCGCTTTCGACCAGGACACCGTCCAGGCCCTGCGCCGCGCCGGCGCCGATCTCGTGCTCCCCTCCGAGGACGAGGGCCTCTCCCCGATGCGGCACGTCGGCCGTCTGCAGGCCGAGCACCTCATCAGCCGTGGCCATCGACGCCTCGGCTACGCCCTGCCCGGCCACCCCGCCTTCGCGCCGATGGCCGGCGAACGCCTCCAAGGCGCCGCCGACGCGTGCGTGGAAGCCGGGCTCGAACCTCCCGTGACGCTGACCGTGCTCCTGGAGGTCGACAGCGCGACGCGGGCCATCACCGGCTGGCGCGAGCAGGCGGTGACCGGCGTGTGCGCCTTCAACGACGAGACCGCCGTCGCCCTGCTCGCCGGCCTGCACGAGCACGGCCTCGCCGTACCCGCCGGCATGGCCGTCATCGGGGCCGACGACATCCCCACCGCGCGCTTGGCCGCGCCGCCGCTCACCACCGTCTGCTGGGACCTGCACGACGTCGCCCGGCACCGCGCCGCGACGATCGTCACCGGCCTGGCCGGCGCAGGCCGCACCGACCACCACACCGGCGCCTCGATCAACCCCCGCGTCATCCATCGTTCATCCACCTGAGCCGCCCATCATCGTCGCGGTGGTCACGGCGAGCCGCCCCTCGGCGCGGGCGGCGGCCTGGTCGTGGAAGGCGGTGAAGGTCCGCAGGCCGGTGAGGTCGGTGGTGCAGGCGGAGTCGCCGTGACCGTCGGCGGGTCCGGCCGGGTGATCTCGAGGGTGTGGCGGCGGACCGAGGACGCGCGGTCGATCATGCGCGCTGTTCCAGGACGTCGATGACGATCTCGGCCGGAGCACACTCTGGGGCGGAGGCGAGCAGCCGGATCTTGCCGGGGCCGGTGGGGCGGACGACGGCCAGGGCGCGGCCGTCGTAGGTGCGGCGTTCGAGGGCGTCGAAGCGTTCCTCGGTGGCCGGGTCGGCGCTGCCGAGGCCGAGCAGCACCGGGCCGGTCGCGGAGCGGAGCAGGTCCCGGCCGGTCTCGGCGCCGTCGCGGTAGGCGATCGCGAGCAGTTCGCCCGGCTCGTAGGCCGTCTCGAACGCGGCGCGGAAACGGTCCACCGGCCGCCGCCCGAGGGACCGGCCGTCGAGGAGGAGCTCGATCTCGTCGGCGTCGGCGTACCTGCCAGTCGTCGTTGAAGGACGTCCGCAACGACGTCGGCGAGCGGGCCGGCCCTGCCAGGCCGGCCCGGGAGCGCCGTTCAACCCCGCAGTCGCGCGTTGAGCCGGGCGGCCTGCTTGGTGAGGTGGTCGCGTTCGGGGAGGCTGGGCGCCGACCGGGCGGCTTCGGCGTAGAGCCGGGCCGCGGTCACCGGGTCTCCGTCACGCTCGTGCAGGTACGCCGCGACCGCGGTGTGGCGGGGCAGGCCGGGGTCGAGCACCGCCAGGGCGGCCAGGCCGGCCCGGGGACCGTCGGCCTCGCCGACCGCGACCGCGCGGTTGAGGCGGGCCACCGGGCTGTCGGTGAGGCGCACCAGTTCGTCGTACCACTCGACGATCTGCACCCAGTCGGTCTCCTCGGCCGTGTACGCGTCGGCGTGCAGCGCGGCGATGGCGGCCTGGGCCTGGAACTCGCCCAGGCGGTCACGGGCGAGGGCGGCCTGGAGCACATCGACGCCCTCGGCGATCAGGCGGGTGTCCCACAGGCCGCGGTCCTGCTCGGCCAGGGTCACGAGGCTGCCGTCGGGGCGGGTCCGGGCCGAGCGCCGGGCGTGGTGCAGCAGCATGAGCGCGAGCAGCCCGGCGGCCTCCTCATGGCCGGTCTTGGCCGCCAGTTGGCGGGTGAGCCGGATCGCCTCGGCGGCGAGGTCGACGTCGCCGGAGTAGCCCTCGTTGAAGACCAGGTAGAGCACGCGCAGCACGGTGGCGACGTCGCCGGGCTGGTTGAAGCGGACGTCCGAGACGGTCCGCTTGGCCCGGCTGATCCGCTGCGCCATGGTCGCCTCCGGCACGAGGTACGCCTGCGCGATCTGACGCGTGGTCAGGCCGCCGACCGCGCGCAGCGTGAGCGCGACGGCCGAGGCCGGTGTCAGGGACGGGTGGGCGCACAGGAAGTACAGCTGGAGCGTGTCGTCCACCGCCTCCCCCGGCTCGGGCAGGGGTTCGGCCTCGACGCGTACCTCGCGGTGCCGCCGTGAGGTCTCGGCGCGGGCGGCGTCGAGGAACTTGCGCCAGGCCACGGTGACCAGCCAGGCCTTGAGGTCTCGCGGCGGGCCGTCCGGCCCCCCGCGCACGGCCTCGACCAGGGCGTCCTGCACGGCGTCCTCGGCCGCCGCGAAGTCGGCCCCGCGCCGGACGAGGACGCCGATCACCGTGGGGGTGAGGGTCCGCAGCAGGGCCTCGTCCACGTACGTCACTCCGTGATGACCGAGTGCGCGGCCATGAACGGGCGTAGCTCGAGCCACTCGTGGATCGGCTCGCCGCCCGCGCCCGGAGCCGCGGACAGCTCGCCGGCCAGTTCGAGCGCCCGCTCGTAGGTGTCGACGTCGATCACCATCCAGCCGGCGATCAGGTCCTTGGTCTCCGCGAACGGGCCGTCGGTGACCGGCGGCCGGCCCTCGCCGTCGTAGCGGACGAACGTGCCCTCCGGGGTGAGCCCTTGACTGTCGACGAACTCGCCGGTCTCCTCGAGGCGGGCGGCGAAATCACGCATGTACTGCACGTGGGCGGTGACCTCCTCCGGCGTCCACTGGTCCATCGGCACGTCGTTGACCGACGCGGGCGCACCCCGGTAGTGCTTGAGCAGCAGGTATTTGGCCATCATGTTCTCCTTACGCGTACGGTCCATTGTGGCCGTGTTCAGGATGGGGACGGAGCCACGCGGGTTCTCGGCCTCCCAGCGCGACATTCCCGGCGGACTTGGCTCGACAGGTCCGCTCCCACGTCGGCTTCGGCCTGGGGCGGTGCCTCCGCGTGATGCGTGATGATGACCACATGACCGAAATAATGAGGTACGCCGCCTTCACCACCACTCCCACCGGCGGCAACCCCGCCGGAGTGGTCCTGGACGCCCGGGTGCTGTCGGACGCGGCCATGCTCGCCATCGCCGCCGAACTCGGCTACTCCGAGACGGCCTTCCTGCACCCCACGGGTGAGCGCCGCCACCGCATCCAGTACTTCAGCCCGCTGGCCGAGGTCGCCTTCTGCGGCCACGCGACGATCGCGGCCTCGGTCGCGCTCGGCGAACACATCGGCCCCGGAACCGTGCACCTCGCCACCCAGGCGGGCCCGGTGCCGGTGGAGATCGTCGCGGACCCGGCCGGCGGGATCACGGCCACCTTGACCAGCCCGCCCACCTCCACCCGCCGAGCCTCCGAAGAGGAGGAGGTACGGCCGGCGCTGGCCGCACTCGGCTGGTCGGCCGACGACCTGCACCCCGGCTACCCGGCACACGTCGCCCACGCGGGCAACGACCATCTCGTCCTGGCCGCGGCCGGCCGGGGCCGCCTGGCCGATCTCGACTACGACTTCGACGCCCTCGGCAAGCTCATGGCCGACGTGGGATGGACCACCGTCCACCTCTTCTGGCCCGAATCGCCCACCGTCTTCCACGTCCGCAACCCGTTCCCGCCGGGCGGCGTCGTCGAGGACCCGGCCACCGGCGCCGCGGCCGCCGCCTTCACCGGCTACCTGCGCACGCTGGGCCACCTCGAAGACGGCGCCGTCCTCACCATTCACCAGGGCGTCGACATGGGCCGGCCCAGCCTTCTGACGTGCACCACCATTCCGGGCGACTCGCGTGTGAGGGTTTCGGGCACCGCGGTGCCCATCCCGTGACGACCCATGATCTGGTCTCTGGCCCACCGGCGATATCGCCCCGGCAGGTGAGCACCGAACGCCAGGTGGCGAGGCGCGTCAGCGTGCGGCAGCGCCGTTCGTAGAGCGGGGTGGTGTCGTGGCTCACGGGAGGGTGGTCAGGTCGTGGTGGCGACGGTGGCGGCCGGAAACGACCTCCTCCTTGACCACGATCACCAGCCCCTCGCCCGCGAGCCGGTCCAGGGCGCCGTAGAGGGTGCCCGCGCCGAGCCGCACGCGGTCTTCGGACGGCTCTAGCATCGCTTTGATCACGCCGTATCCGTGCAGTGGCCCTTGGGACAGGGCCGGCAGGATCAGGTAGCCCCGCTCGCGCCATCCGATGACCGATGTACATCGCCATTCGTAGCATCGCGGCAAGTTCGGCGGGAAGCCCCGGTGTGACGGTCGGTCGTTCGCGGAACACTTTGTGTCACGGGGTGGTCGACTCACGTGAGGAGTGGGTTTCTTGGTGGTTCGCGTTCCGCCGGGGCTGCTGCCGGGGATCGGCTTCCGGCTGCCGGAGGTGGCCTGCCGGACACGGCCGCGCATCAACGTGGAATATCCGACGATCTATGAGGACAACGCGGCCTGGGTGGCGGAGTTCCTGCCACTCACGGACCCGGAGGCGATGCGGAGCCTGCTGGAGTGCCGATACCCCATGTGGGACTCGATGGTCTACCCCCAGGGCATCGCCGAGAGGGTGACCCACTCCTCCCAGATGACCTCACTGGCGTTCGAGGTCGACGACATGGCCGTGATCCAGAACGCCCTCTTCGGGGAAGTCGCGGGCGCACAGCTCGCAGACCACCCTTACGGACGCGCGTACGCCGACGTCTTCGCCACGTTCGAACGGAACATGCCCGAACGCGTCTACCGGCGATTCCGGCAGTCCTGGCAGGACTGGTTCGGCGCGGTCGTGGAGGAGAACCGCTATCGTCAACGCCGGCATACGCCCGACTTCGACACCTATCTTGGCCTGCGCAGAATCTCTGTCGGGCTGCTGCCCTACATCGTCACCGTGGAATATGTCCTGGACCTTGACCTGACCGATCTGCTGGCCGCCGACCCCGACCTGGCCAGGGCCGGGGAGCTCGCGGTAGAGCACGCGATGTTCGTCAACGACCTTCTCTCCTGCCGCGCCGAATGCCTCAAGGGCGATCATTTCAACGCTGTGGGCGTGCTCCTGCACGGCCACGTCCCCAGCCTCCAGCACGCCGTCGACCTCATCTGCGACCGCGTCCAGCGGGCGGACCAGGCCCTCGCCGCCTTGAGCGAACGCCTTCGCCACCGATACCCCGGCCCTGACCTGCGCGCCTACCTCGACGCCCTGGGCGACTTCTGCGCGGGTAATCTCCGCTGGTCCCTGGAGACCACCCGCTACATCGGGGCCGGCAACGCGTGGAACGGGCTGCGCACCGGACGGGTCACCTTCCACCACGACCGGACCGCCATCGTCCGCGAATAGTCCATGACCTCACCTTTGGCGAGGCCCACGGTGCTCTCTCCCGCCTTCGCGACCCTGGCCAGGATCTCGCCGGTCGACGGGTCTCCCCCAGCAGCGCCGCGGCCTCCGCCGACCAGAAGGGAACCTCGCGTTGACCGCGGAACCGCCCGATGACCGCCCTGCGCCGCACCACCATCCGGCACCCGTTGACCACGGCCGTGCGCAGGCACGGCAGCACCTGCTCGCGGTCGGCGGCCTGCTCCACCGGCGATGGACCGCGGCGAACGCGTCCTGGACCACGTCCTCGGCGGTCTCCTGGTCACCCACCAGGAGGAACGCCAACCGCACAAGAGCGAGCCGGTGGAGGGGGAACGACCCGGTCATGACCGTGTCGGCCGACGCCTCGGCGTCCGGAGACAGGGTGGCGCGTTGATGATCTCGGACTGCATGCCCACCACATGCGTGAGCCCCCGGGGAGGTCGCTTCACGCCGGGCACATTCTCCTCCGCGTGAAGGGGCCGCTCACCCGGGGCGCAGGGAGTAGGCGGTCACCTCCCGGGGCAGGTCGGCGACACGGGACAGGGCGCCGGTGCCGATGTTCCAGCCGAGCAGCCGGTCGCCGCTCTCGATGATCACCGTGTCGTGGCCGAGCCAGCCGCGTACGGGGCAGCCGCCCTTCCCGCACCTCGAGCCCGAGGGCAGGAGCAGCGTCCTGACCACCCGTCCCGTGGCGGCGTCGGCCACGACGACCACATCGGCGCCGTCCGCCCGGCCGTGGTGGGCGGGCGCGGACCTGGCCAGGAGGCCGTCGCGCTGCCAGCCGTGGTCTCCCAGGACGCCCACGGGCATGCCGCCCGCGCCGGTGATGTCCTGGACGTCCAGCTCCACCTCCCAGCCGCCCTCCTGGATGACCGTCCGGCCGCCCTCGTCGGGCGAGACGATCCTGAGGTCACGGTAGCCGGCGACACCCGTGAACCCCTTGTACGGCTGCCGCCGCACCTCCCCCGTGGCCAGGTCGAGCAGGTAGTTCGCCTCCTCCTGCTCGACGAGGAGCCGGTCCCCGCGCCAGAGCACCACCTCGTTGAACCCCGGCACCGGATAGCGCCGGGCCTGGCCGATCACGAGGTCGACCACCACCACCTCGTCCTTCTGCGGGAAGGCGGCCATCGTCCCGTCGGGGGCGAGCGCGTTGGGCTTCAGCGGCGTCCCGCCGTTGCCGGCCGCGTCCACCGAATCGCCCAGCTTCACCTCGAGGGGGACGCGTCCGCCGGACTTCATCAGGTAGATCCGCCCGTCGCCGTACTCGGCCAGCGCCAGGACGGGCCCGGGGACCGCGGTCACGACGGGGAGGCCGGCCCACCGCTCCGGCAGCGCGGTCGCCAGCTTGGGCAACCCCGCCTGCCCGCTGGGCGGCGGCGCCGTGTCCATGGCGGGGGCCGGCGGGATCGTGGGCGTGGGCGTGACGCTGGGCCGGACGGTGATGCCGCGCTCGACCGGCTCAGGGAACACGACGATGCCCACCGCGACGAGCGCGGTGACCGTCGCGGCCGCCCCGGCCGCCGTCCACCGGCGGCGGGCACGGCTCCGCGTCCCCCGCCGCCACAGCTCCCCCGCGCGCGACGATCCTTCGGGCAGGGTCTCGGCGAGATCGTCGAAGAGCTCCCGCAGCCTCTGGTCCGTCATATCAACACCTCTTCCAGCTCGGGAGCGACCTCGCGTAGCCGCTTCAGCGCGGCGTGCGTCTGGCTCTTCACCGTCCCGGGCGAGACCCGGAGGATCGCGGCGACCTCCCCGACGGGCAGGTCCTCGTAGAAGCGCAGCACCAGCACCGCCCGCTGCTTCACCGGCAACCTGGCCAGCGCGCGGGCGAAGACCACCTTCAGGTCCGACGCCCCCGAGGTGTCGTGGTCCGCCTGGTCGGGCGGCTCCCCGTAGGCGAACTCCCGCCGCCTCCGCCACCTGTACGCCACGTCCCGGTACAGGATGGTACGCACGTAACCGGCCGGATCGGTGTGCACCTTCGACCAGCGGCGCGCCAGCTTGATCAGGGCGTCCTGGAGCACGTCCTCGGCCAGATGCCGGTCACCGCTGATGAGGATGGCGGCACGCAGCAGCCGCGGGTGCCAGGCGGCGACGAAGGCCTCGAACGCCTCGGAATCCGTCATGTAGACAAGACGCCCGGGAGCGGGTGAACGGTTGGGGCCTCACGCAATCCGCTACCGAATCGGCTACGGCATGATGCGGGCATGACATTGTCGACGGTGTTCACGGAGATGCTCGGCGTGCGCCACCCGATCGCGCTGGCGCCGATGGGTGGGTCGGCCGGTGGCGCGCTGGCCGCGGCCGTCTCCCGGGGCGGCGGGTTCGGGATTCTGGGCGGCGCGTACGGGGACCCGGAGTGGCTGGCACGTGAGGTGCCGATCGTCGCGGGCACGGAAGGCCCGTGGGGCGTCGGATTCCTGACCTGGGGGATCGACCTCGCCGCGGTGGAGCTGGCGTTGGGCTACGGCCCCCGCGCCGTGATGCTCTCCTTCGGCGATCCGAGCCCGTACGCCGAGCGTGTCCGCGGGGCGGGGGCGCTGCTGATCCTCCAGGTCACCGATCTGGAGGAGGCCAGGCAGGCCGTGGACCTGGGCGCCGACGTGATCGTGGCCCAGGGGACCGAGAGCGGCGGGCACGGAGCGGCGCGCGGGCGGTCCACGTTGCCGTTCGTGCCCGCGGTGGTGGATCTCGTTGCTCCGGTGCCGGTGCTGGCGGCGGGCGGGATCGCCGACGGGCGCGGGGTGGCGGCGGCTCTCGTGCTGGGCGCCGCCGGAGCGCTCGTCGGCACCCGCTTCCAGGCCACCACCGAGGCCCTGGTCGATCCGTCGATCACCAGGGCGATCGTCGACGGGCGGGGCCAGGACACCGAGCGGAGCACCGTCCTGGACGTCGCACGAGGCTCCGCCTGGCCGTCGAAGTACCCCGCCCGCACCCTCGGGCACCCCTACCTCGACCGCTGGCGCGGCCGGGAGGCCGAGCTCGCCGCCGATCCCCAGGCCCTTCAGGACTACCGGGACGACGTGGCCCGCGGCGCGGTCCCCCCGTTGCCGGTGTGGGCGGGCGAGGCCGTCGACCTCATCACCGACCTGCCCTCGGCGGAGGACCTGGTCACCGCCATGGCCGCCCAGGCCGAGGACGCGCTGACCCGGGCGGGACGCCGCTGACCCCCTGCCAGAGAGCCTCGACGGGCGAATTGACCTTGTTGGTCAGCAAGTCCGAACCAGGTAAGTTGATCATCGCATTTCCGCCCAGACCGGGTGGTGCATGATCCGGGAGGCTCCACAGGTGTTAGCAAGACGAACAGCGCTCGCAGCCGTGACAGCGCTCATGATCGTCACGGGGGCGGGCGGGTTCGCCCCCTCCCCCGTCGCGGCGGCTCCGGCCGACCCGTGCGCGGGCATGGCGGCCGACGTGACCTGCGAGAACGATGTGTTCCCCGGCGCGCGGCTCGGCGAGCGTACCGGGCCGCGGGCCGAAGAGTCCCGGCTCACCAGGAACCAGGCGACCGCGGCGGCGCTCGCGGCGCCCGCCGGCATCCCCTGCGTGGGAGACGGGGTGAGCGGCAAGCGCGTCGAGGTGCTCTACGTCCGTGAGCCGGCCATGCCCGACCGCTACGACCTGCTCTCGCCCATGTTCCAGGCCTGGCTGGCCAACGCCGACGACGTCTACAACGACGCCGCCGCGAAGAACGGCAAGAGCCGGCACATCCGCTACGCCACCGAGGCGGTCAGCGGGGGCGGGTGCCGCATCGCCGTCCGCCGCGTCGAGGTGCCCGTGGGGTCCCTGGTCACGTTCGCGGACGGCATCACCGCCGTCAAGGCCCTCGGGTACGACAAGGCCGACCGCAGGTACCTGATGCTCACCGAGTCGACCGTCGTCTGCGGCGTGGGCCAGCGCTACGTCGACGACCGGCCCGGCGCCGAGAACTACAACAACACCAGGCTCGCCTACGCCCGGGTGGACGCGACGGCCAACTGCTTCGGCCCCAACGCCATCGCCCACGAGCTCGGCCACATGCTGGGCGCCGTACAGACGAGCGCGCCGCACACCGACAACAGCGGGCACTGCAGCGACCAGTTCAGCATGATGTGCTACGGCGGCACCCCGACCTTCAACTGCCTGGAGTGGAACGACCGCCGGCTGCCCGACTGCAACCGCGACGACTACTTCAGCCTGGCCCCCACCGCGGGCAGCTATCTCGCGACCCACTGGAACATCGCGAACAACGACTTCCTCGTCAAGGGCGACACCGTCGACGCCACCGCCCACCCGACGGTCGGTTCCACCTATGTGATCACCAACGTGTCCACCGGCGGAGCCCTTGAGCCGATCGACGGCTCCACCGCCAGGCTGACCAGGCTGAGCCAGCGCCCGCCCAGCGGCGCGCGGAGCCAGAAGTGGCTGATGAGCTACCGGACGGGCCTCCAGCTCACCAACGCCGCCGGCGGGCTGTGCGCCGACAGCGCCTACAGCGGCACCACCTCCGGCACCCAGGTCCTGCAGTACACCTGCAACGGCCAGGACGGCATGCGCTGGGCGTACCTCCCGCAGGCGGACGGCAGCTACGCGATCATCAACTGGCTGTCGGGGCTGGCGCTGACGGTCACGGGCGCCCACCCGGCGCCTCTGGAGCAGCGCCCCTACACCGGCACGGCCGACCAGCTCTGGAAGTTCACGCGGAGCACCGAGCCCGGTCCGCAGGCCGGCCAGACCTACCATCTGACGGGTGTGAAGAGCCGGGACAACGCCGAGGTGCTCGACGCCTCCACGACGGCGGGCGCGTCGGTCGTCCACAAGCCGCATTCGGGCGCCACGAGCCAGCGGTGGACCTTGCGCAGGGCCACCATCGCCGCCGACGCCTGGCACCTGATCAACGCCAACAGCGGCATGTGCCTGAACCTGAAGTCGGCGACCGACGCCGACGGCACCCAGATCGTCCAGTCGGCGTGCGGCGCCTTCACCGGCACCACGCTCACGTGGCGGCTGCGCCGGGCGGCCGACGGCACGTACGTCCTGGTCAACCAGCACAGCAACAAGGCGCTCAACATGACCACCGCCGCGCTGTCCGTCCTCGACCAGCAGACCCTCGCGGGCAACAACGACAACCACTTCTGGTCGCTCGCACCCGTGTAAGACCGGTCACCGCGAGCGGCGGGCACACGCGCCCGCCGCTCGCGGAAGGAGCGGGGACCCGCTCAGGGCCGGCGTCTTGCCGATCCGGCAAGTTTTCGTGCGTTCTCCTGCGGCCGGCGGGACAGTGGTGCCGACCCAGCAGCCCACACGAGAGCGAAACGATGACCGCCATGGACGAAGCCGCGCATTTCTGGGACGAGCACTACCGCACACACCCCGCCGCGCAGGTACGCGTGAACCCCTTGCTCGCCGAGATCGCCGGGCCGTACCCGCCGGGTGCCGCCCTTGATCTGGGGTGCGGCGGCGGAGGCGACGCGCTGTGGCTGGCCCGGCAGGGGTGGCGGGTCACCGCGGCGGACATCTCCGCCACGGCGGTGCACGCGCTACGGCGGCGGGCCGACGCCGACGGGCTGCCGATCGTCGCCGTGTGCGTGGACGTGTCCCTGAAGTTCCCCGAGGGGGCATTCGACCTGATCTCCGCGCAGTACTTCCACACGCCCTTCGACTTTCCGCGGGCGCGGGTGCTGCGCACCGCCGCGGAGGCCCTGCGCCCGGGTGGGCGGCTGGTGATCGTCGATCACGGATCCACCGCGCCGTGGTCCTGGAACCAGGATCCGGATCTGCGCTACCCCACACCGGAGGAGGTGGCCGCGGAACTCGATCTGGAGCCCCGCCAGTGGTCGATCGAGCGCGCGGACATGCCTCAGCGGCACGCCACCGGGCCGGGGGGCCGGACCGCGATCGTCACCGACAACGTGCTGGTGGTCCGCCGGAACCCCGGAGGCCGGGGATGAGCGGGACGCGCCGGCACGACACCGGCCCGCCGGCGACCGGGGCCGGCGAGAAGGAGGTGCTGTGGGGGTTCCTCGACTATCTGCGCGCCTCGGTGGCCGCCAAGGTCGAGGGCGTCCAGGAACCGCAGGTCCGCACCCCAGGTGTGGCCTCGGGGACGAACCTGCTCGGCCTGGTCACCCACCTGACCCACGTCGAGCGGTATTGGCTGCTCGGCCGGCCGGTCCGCGACTGGGAGGCCACGTTCCAGCCGGGTCCGCAAGAGACCGTCGAGGCGGTCCTGGCCGCCTACCGCGCCACCACCGCGCGGGCGGACGAGGAGATCGCCGCCTGCACCGACCTGAGCTTGCCCGGCCCGCGCCCGGTCTCCGGCGGCCGTGGCGCGCCCTCCTGGCGCTGGACGCTGGCGCACCTGATCGAGGAGACCGGCAGGCACGCCGGGCACGCCGACATCCTGCGCGAGCTCATCGACGGCGCCACCGGCCGCTGAGGGCGCGTCGTGGACGATGGGCTCAGGCATCGAGCAGTTTCTCGCTCAGCTCCCAGAGCCGCCGGGCGGAGCGCGGGTCGATGGAGTGCGAGGCGACCTCGGACGGGATGCTCTGCGCGGTGAGGGGCCTGGGCTCGTCGTCGAGGCGCGAGACGTCGTTGTCCTTCAGGTAGACACCGCCGATCTCGGCCAGCAGGGGGCTCGCCGCCGCGAACACGATCGTGGCGGCGCCCTGCTGCGGGGTCTTCTTCCCCCGTTCGGGGTCGATGATCGGCCGACCGGACGCGTCGATGAGTCCCATGGCCCGCAGGCTGTCCTGGCCCGCCGCGCCGTTCAGGTTCGTGCCGACGACCACACCCGGGTGTACGGCGTAACCGCGGATCCCGTCCTCGGCCCATCGGCGGTCCAGCTCGACGGCGAAGAGCACGTTGGCGGTCTTGGACTGCGCGTAGGCCGCGTGGGGGTCGTAGCCGTCGTCGAAGTGCGGATCGTCCCACCGGATGTCGGAGAAGCGCTGCGCTCCGGAGGTGACGTTGACCACGCGGGCGCCGTGGGCGGCGCGCAGCGCGGGCAGCAGGGCGAGGGTGAGCTGGAAGTGGCCCAGATGGTTGGTCGCGAACTGCGCCTCGTAGCCGCGAGCGTCCCGTTCGAGCTTCTCGGGCGCCGGCAGCCCGGCGCAGTTGATCAGGATGTGGAGCGGACGGCGGGAGGTGAGCCGGCGGCCGGCGAAGGCGTCGATCGATGCCGGGTCCATCAGGTCCAGCCGGTCGGCCTCGACGCCTTCGATCCCGGCCAGCGCCGTCCTGGCGCGGCCGGGGTCGCGTGAGCCCACGGTCACGGACGCGCCGGCCTTGACCAGCGCGCGCGTGGCCTCGCGACCGATACCGGAGTGGCCGCCCGTGACGATGACGTTCTTCCCGGCCAGCTCGATGCCGGCGAGGACCTCGTCCGCCGTCGAGGCGGCGGTGAATCCCGATCCGATGGGGTGCTGCTTGTGCGTCATGGGACCTGTCCTCTCATCATGATCGGCAAGGCTGTGCCCTGGAAGGCGGGTCAGCCCGCGACGAAAACGGAACGCCGCTCCGATTACTTTACGGAACACGGTTCCGTTTTGCAAGGGAAGGCGCACGGCGGCGGGCGGGGGTTTCGGGTTCGCGGACGAACGACAACGCGACCGCGCCCGCGAGGGGGCCGACGGCCAGGGTGGCGAAAGCGGCGGAGAAGGAGCCGGTGGCCTGGTAGACCGCCCCCACCACGACCGGCACGGTGACGCTGCCCAACTGCGCCAGCGCGTTCGTCCCGCCCGCCGCCGAGCCCGCCAGCGCCGCCCCCGACAGCCCGGGCACCATGGCGACCAGCAACGGCGAGTACAGGTAGGCGCCCAGCCCCGCGAACGCCGCCATCGCCAGGAACGCCGTCTCCGACTCCAAGCCGCCGAACATCAGCAGGCAGCCCGCGAAGGCCACCAGCACCGCGACCGCCGGTCGTTTGCGCCCACGCCCCGCCAGGTCCGTGGCCAGGCCGATGACCGGCTTGCCCGCCGCGCCCGCCGCCGCGAACACCACGACCACCGTCCCCGCCGCCACCGGGTCGATCCCCCGCCCCGTCACCATGAGGGCGTTGGACCAGGTCACGAACCCGTACGTGCCCCACACCCCGCCGAACCCGGCCAGGCCGAGCAGCAGCAGGTCGCGGTCGCGGACGAGGTCGCGCAGTGGCGGGGGCCGTACCGACGGGCCACGCCGGTCGCGCAGCAGCGCCAGGCACAGCAGGGCGAGCCCCATCGACACGACCCCGAACAGGTGGTACGAGGCCCGCCAGTCGTAACTCTGGATCAGCCGGGGCACGACCGCGTTGGCGATCATCGTGCCGAGGGAGGTGGCCATCGTGAACACGCCCATCGCCAGCCCGCGTTCCCGCTCGCCGAACCAGGAGGTGATGAGCTTGACGCCGGCCGCGAAGTCGGCGCCCGCGCACAGCCCGATCAGCGCCTGCACGGCGATCCCCGCCCCGGCCGACGGCACGAACCCGAACGCCACCATGAACCCGCCGGCCATGAACAGCGACCCCGACAGCACGACCCGGCCCCCGAGCCTGTCGCCGAGCAGGCCGCCGCCGATGTTGGACAGCACGTAGCCGACGTAGTACGCGGTCGCGAACGCCCCCAGCCCGGCCAGCGACACCCCCAGCGCCGCGCCCGCCTGCAGCGACGAGGGACCCCAGGCGGAACGGTCGACGGAGGTCATGGTGAGCGAGGCCCAGCAGAGCAGCAGCACACCCCACCGGCCCCGAAGCGCCGGTGACGTGATGTAGTCGTTCACGCGCGGTACGTTACCGCCCGTTCGCCGGCCGGCGCGTCATGACCTGCGGTGCCGTACCCGGCGGTCCTTCTCGATCAGGGTCGGGTTCCTCGCCGGGCGCCGCCGCTGAGCTCGGGAATGACCTTGTCGCCGAACAGCCGGATCGCGTCGAGCACCTCGTCCCGGGGCAGGCCGCCGATGTCGATCAGCACCAGGTGCGCGTCCAGGCCCAGCAGCGTCTGCTGGGCGTTGAGCCGATCGGCGACCTCATGGGGATCGCCGCAGATCGCCGCGCCCTCCATCAACAGGTCGACGTCGATCGCGTTGCCGTCACCGCGCCACGGGCTGGCGAACGAGGCGTACGCCTCCAGGTAGGGCCGCCACCGTTCCCGCGCGCCGTTCTCGGCGACGAACACGTGACTGGGCAGGGCGACCCGGCCGGGGTCGGCCCGCCGGTAGCCGGCCACGACGTCGACGTACACGCCGGGGTCGCGCAGGGTGCTGGGCAGCATGAGCGGCATTCCCAGCTCGGCGGCGAAGTCCGCGGACGCCGCCGAGCCGCTGCCGACCCACAGCGTCGGGTGCGGTCGCTGGATCGGGCGCGGCGCGGTGGTCACGTTCTCCAGCGGGCTGCGGAACGTGCCGCGCCAGGTGACGTTCTCCTCCTGCAGCAGCTTCAGCAGCAGCCGCAGGTATTCGTGCAACCGCGGCCGCAGGTCCGAGGGGGCGATGCCGAAGGCGACGTCGGTCTCCTTGGACACGCCGCGGGCCACGATGAGCTCGGCCCGTCCGTTGGACAGCACGTCGAGGGTGGCGAGCTCTTCCGCGACGCGGACGGGGTCGTGATGGGCCAGCAGGGTGACGCCGGTGGACAGGCGCAGGGTGGTGGTGCGGGCGGCGATCGTGGCGAGCAGGAGCTCCGGCGCGGAGATGATGTAGCGGGTGA
Organism: Nonomuraea sp. NPDC050643; assembly: GCF_040654715.1. Taxonomy (NCBI): domain Bacteria; kingdom Bacillati; phylum Actinomycetota; class Actinomycetes; order Streptosporangiales; family Streptosporangiaceae; genus Nonomuraea; species Nonomuraea sp. NPDC050643. The sequence goes on from NZ_JBFAIM010000029.1 coordinate 89,954, forward strand.
AGTGGTGCTCGCCGATGGCCACGCCGGTGAACCCGGCCTCTTCGGCCACGACGGCCTGGTCGACCATGGCACGGATGCGATCTGGCTCGGAGGGCGCTTGTCCGGTACGTGGATCCGGCAGGTGATCCCCGAGGATCAGCAGGTAGACCTCCACAGGGCGGACTCTACCCAGGGGCGGGCGGCATCGGGCTCCCTGGCACCTGGACGTGATCACCGCCATCATGGGTGATCGTGACTTCAACCCTCCGACCTGATCCCTCGTCTTCGCCGAAGTGGCGGCGAGGGTGAGCCGACGGCGACCTCTGCCGCTCAGGCCGAGCCCGTGGGCCGCCACGCTCGTGGCGCGACGAGCGAAGCTCCACGGTGGCCGGTGAGATCCGATGGGGGGATTCGGGGGTGGAAACGAGCCTTCGGTGCGGTCGGTCGTCGCACCGTTCGCGTGACGTTTCCGCAGGTGAACTCATGACGTAGTGTCACTGGTGGACGCGGCGGGGGCGGAGGCAGACTGGGGCGCACCCCTGGCGCCCGGTCACGGAGAGCACCCCCGGTTCGGCCCATGTCCGAGCGAGTCGCCGGTCCGCGCGGGTGGCCGTGGACACGAGCCTGGAAGGGGCGCGCATGACGTCCGAGCAGACCGAGGAGACACAGGGCCGGCTGCGCAAACTCACCATTCACACCGTGTCCGGCGCGATCTCGGCCGTCGGGGCGCTGCTGGTGGCACGCGACACCCATTCCTGGCGGGACGCGCTCCTCATGAGCGTGGGCCTGTGCGCCGCCCTGGTCGTCGTCAATCGGTGGACCGTGGGCCGGTTCTCCCGCGTCGCGCTTCCCGGCCTGATCGTCACCGCGGCCGTCTGGCTCGTCGGAGTGCTGGCGGCGGACGTCACGGCGCCGGCCTACGGCTTCGCCGTCGTGGCCACCATCAGCATTCTCGAACTGCCGCGCCACCGGTGGACGGTGGGCGCGGGAATCGCCGCCTTCACCGTCGCCGTGCTCGCGGTGAAACTGGTGGTGGCGCGCGAGGACGCGGCCGACGTCCTGGTCCAGCACGTCTTCGTCGCCGCGTGCGTGGCCCTGGGCGGAGTCGTCTTCGCGCTCCTCGTGTACGCGGTCCACGACCTGATCGGGGAGTTGGAGAAGGCACGGGAACGCGAGGCGGAGGTGGCCGTCATGCGGGAGCGCGTACGTTTCGCCGGCGACCTGCACGACATCCAGGGCCATACGCTGCACGTGGTGAAGCTGAAGCTCGCGCTGGCCAAGAAGCTGCTGCACCGCGACCTCGAGCAGGCGGAGCAGGAGCTGGACGAGGTGCGCGCCCTGGTCGGCGACACCATCGCCCAGACCAAGGAGCTCGCCTACGACCAGCGGCGGCTCAACCTGTCCGCGGAGCTGGAGAACGCCAAGAACCTCTTCGAGGCCGCGGGCATCCGCGTGCGCGTCGACCGTGAGGCCGAGGTCGACGCCCGTGCGGGTGAGCTGCTCGGCCAGGTACTCCGGGAGACGACGACCAACATCCTGCGCCATGCCGAGGCCGAGCAGGTGTGGATCACCCTTTCGGACACGGGCATCGCCGTCGCCAATGACGGCGTGCGCGAGGCGGAGGCTCCCAGGCTCAGCGGGCTCGCCACCCTCCAGGACCGGCTGGCGGCCCAGGGCGGCGAGCTGACGGTGGAGCAGGAGGACGGGCTGTTCCGGACGGCCGCGACGCTCCCCCGCCGACGTCACGACGCCGCTGCGGCGACGCGGAGGGGCGGCCGATGACCAGCATGGCGCTCGGGCAGGGCCGTCCCGCAGGCGACCGGGTACGCGGTCGCCGAGGATCGCCGAGGATCGCCCCCGGCTATGGGGCGGGGGCCTCCGCGAGCGACAGGCTGTTGCCGTCCGGGTCGAGGACCTCCACGTGGCGTACGCCGTTGCCGTAGGTCTCGACGGGCTCGTGCTCGATGCCGTGCGCGGCCAGCCGGGCCAGGATGTCGTCGAGGTCGGTCACGCCGAGCGTGATCATGGTGCCGCCCACCCGCGCGGCCCGCACCTGCCGGTCGTCGATGACGACCCACGCGTTCTCAGCGACCTGCCACAGGTACTCCTCGCCGATGATCTCGTCCGCCGGCCGCCCGAAGAACACCTCGAACCACTTCTGCGATCTCGCCAGCTCACGGACGCACATCACGCTGTACAAGTCCACCGCGACCACTCCTCTCCTCGTTTCGAGGGTGAGACCACTCCCATCACCGAAACTCATCGGCGACCGGCAAGGCTGTCCCTGGCGACACGGCCGGGCGGGGCGCCGATCCACCGCGCCGATCAGGCCCGGACGGATCTCCAGGCCACCACGGTCGCTTCGGCGATGGCCTCGATGCGGCGCCCGTACGCCAGATGCCCGTCGGCCACGAAGCTGCCGTCCCTGACCGGCAACCCGCGGAACGTGGCGCGGAAGTGCCTGGGAGGCCCGCCTGACGGGAGCGGCTCGTACGCCGCCAACGGGCTTGTGTCGTAGCCCGCCCGTGCCCGGTGGTTGTTCCGCGCCACCTGGTGGGACGCCAGCCGGAGCAGCGCGTCGAGGCCCTTGTCCACGTAGAGCTGGAGCTGGCGGAACTGACCGTCGAGGTATTTCTCGTGGGCGGTGGAAGGATGCTGAAGGAGATACGCGCAGACCACGGGCGCGTGCCACCGGTACATGTGCGGGTCGGCCTGCTCCTCAGAGAGAACGGCGTGGTAGTAGTCCACGCATGCGCCCAGCGGTCCGGCGGCTGCGCCGCAGTCGCACTGACCGCCGGCGGGGCTCTCTGTCATGATCTGCAACCCTAGGCGGCCGAAAGCGGCCCTGTCGACGGGGTTTCCGGCCGACGACCTTGGGCGAGGCGGCGTCCTCCAAAGGACGACGGGGCTGTTAGGTGACGAAGCGGGCACCATGGCGTAACGTCAGTTCATGGATGAGCAGCACGAGGTGACAGAGGCTGCGCCGGCACCCGTACGCGAAGCCTTTCGAGCCCTCGACGCCGGCTCGCGCGAACGCAGGCCGGCCGCCCTGCCGCGGTTCTGCCCGCCCGGCTGATCGCCATGGCTCGCTACCTCGAAGGCCCCGGGGGCCTGCGCGTTCAGCCGGTCGATGTCCGGCCCGGCACCGTGCACTGGATCTTCGTCCAGATGTGCTCCCCCGACGTCCGGCCGGGCGAGGTCTGGTACCTCGTGACCCGGGACGGCGCCGCCGTGGGGCGTGTGCCCGGCTACTACCAACTGCACGAGCTGACCCGGCTGCTGGAGGACCTCGGCCTTGAGCTGGCCGACCTCCACGAACCAGACACGAGGCACGGCTCCGGCACCGCCTGAGCCCGGCCTCCGTCGCCGGGCCGCCAGGGTCAGGCCTGATCTTTGCCGCCGGGCAGGTTGAGGCCACCGGTGATGTCGCGGGCCTGGATCACCGTGCCCGACACGTCGCCGCCGATCGTGTTGACGACCCCGCCGTCAGGCGGGTCCCCGGGCGCCGGGCCGCGCGGCCGGGTCGCACGATGGGCGAGGTAGGCGCCGGCGAGGGTGAGGACGGCGACGCCGGCCCAGAGCGCCCACACCGCGGGGAACTCGGTCGCGAAGTTGATCACTATGGCGAGGGCCGTGGACACGACGGCCACCGCGAGGACCGGCCACCATTTCATGGGGTCTCCCTGGGGTCACGGCTCGGACGGCGTGCCGAGTTCCGGGACGCGGACCTGGCCCCTTCCGCCCATGCCCACATCGTCCCAGAAAGCGCTCTACCCCGCCGGAGCCGCCGCCCGAAATGCGGTCGATTCCCTGCCGCGCACGCTGATATCGTGCGGCTGGCCCGGCAGGGGCCGTACGCCAGCGGGAAGGAGCCGTCATGTTCTCCGATCCGACCGACGACCGCGAAGAGCACGTGGTCAGCGCGGACCTGCCCGCCCGCCCCTGAAAGCCGGTGCGGCTCGGCGCGTGCGCTGACCGAACTCCTGGGGGAGATCATGGCGCTTGAGGCCACACGTAAGAAAGCGATCATCGAGCAGTACGCCACCTTCGAGGGCGACACGGGTTCGCCGGAGGTGCAGATCGCACTGCTCACCCACCGAATCTCCGACATCACCGCCCATCTGCGGACCCACCAACTCGATCACCACAGCCGGCACGGGCTGCAGTTGCTCATCGGCCGTCGGCGTCGGCTGCTCGGCTATCTCCGCAAGACCGACGTCCAGCGTTATCGGCTTCTCATCGCTCGTCTGGGGCTGCGCCGGTGAACCTCCGCGGCCGGGGCCGGCCGTGCGCCCCGGCCGCGCTCACCGGTGAAACGCCCGCTCGGTGCGGCGGAACCCGCAGGCGGATAAGATACGCGAGTGAATCGTAGGAGCGAGCCGATCGAGCCGGAGCGGGCGGCGGACGGCCGTGCCGACGGTGGCGCGTCCCGCCGGCGCGGCGCCGCGCTCGAGGACGCACTCCTCGACGCCGCCTGGGACGTGCTGCTCGAACACGGATATCCCGGCTTCACCTACGAAGCGGTCGCCGCCCGCGCCGGCACCAGCCGCCCGGTGCTCTACCGGCGCTGGCCCCAGCGCGACGACCTGCTGCTGGCCACCCTCACCAGGTTCTGGCGGCCGATCGAGGTGCCCGACACCGGCAGCCTGCGCGACGACGCGATCGGCTTCCTGCGCAACGCCAACGCCGACCGCGCCGGCATGATCACGTTGATGAGCGTGCAACTGGAGGACTACTTCCGCGCCACCGGCACCAGCCTCGGCGAGCTGCGCGACACTCTCGTGCCGCCGGGCCTGCCGACCGCCTTCGAGACGATCGTCGCCCGCGCGGTCGAGCGCGGCGAGCTGCCCGACGTGCCGCGTTCGTCCCGCGTGGTGAACCTGCCACTGGACCTGCTGCGCCACGACATGCTCATGACGATGCGCGCGGTGCCGGAGGAGTCGATGGCCGAGATCGTGGACGAGGCGTGGCTGCCGCTGCTGGGGTCGTCCGGGGCCTCGCCCGCTCCTGACGCGCGCAGACCCCCTGTACGACCCCGGCCTTCCGGCGCCGGGCACTCCGGGGAGGCAACGTGATCAACGGAACAACCGCGTGTGTCGATCGGCCGGAACACCATCGGCGTGGCGGCCGCGATCAGTGGCCGGAAGTGGTTCGAGTCGACGCCGGCCAGTTCCTCACGACCGCAGTTGCGCGAGGGGGTAGCTGACGCCCGTCAGGCGCTCGGACTCTCGCCAGAGGCGGCCCTGCGCGGTGACGTCGTGAGATTCGGCACTGGATTCGACTCGTACGGGACGGCCGGTGAGCTGGGCGCGTGCCGGGGGCGGTCCGTAGTATTCGCCGCCCCGCGCCCGCGGGTCCACCGCGGCACGGACCATGCCCAGCGCGCCGGCCGCCGGGTCGTGCATCATCCATCCGGTCAGCATTCTGGCGCGCGGCCCGGACAGGAAGCGGAGGACCGGGTTGAAGTCCCGGACGAAGTCGGTACGCGCCACGCCCGGATGCGCGGCGAGGGAGACGGTGTGCGCACCGGATGCGGACAACCGGCGCTGCAGCTCGTAGGTGAACATCAGATTCGCCAGCTTGGAGCCGGCATAGGCGGAGTCTCTGGTGTACTTCCGCTGGGACTGCAGATCGTCGAAGTCGAGGTCGCCGCGCCGGTGGGCGAGGCTGCTGACCGTCACGACCCGTGAGCCGGGCACCTGGAGCATCAGGTCCAGCACCAATCCGGTGAACGCGAACACGCCGGCATGGTTGGTGGCGAACGTCGCTTCGAGGCCGTCCTCGGTGACCGCGCGTTCCGTGGCGCCGTACGTGCCCGCGTTGTTGATGAGCAGGTCGATCGGCCGGTTCGCGGCGCGTAGTTCCTCGGCGGCCTCGCGGACCGACGCCAGGGACGCCACATCCAGCCGCAACGTGGTGACGTTCGCGTCCGGCGCGGCGGCCCGGATGCGGTGGGCGGCGTCGGCGGCCTTGGCCGGCGTACGGCAGGCCAGCACCACCGTGGCGCCGCGCCGGGCGAGGATCCGCGCCGCCTCGAAGCCGATCCCGGTGTTGGCGCCGGTGATCACAGCTGTACGTCCCCGCTGGTCGGGGACGTCCTCGGCGGTCCAAGCATGGCGAGACATGGCAATACCTCCTGAAATCGGGACCTGGCTAGCAGCGTACGCCATTCTGTCAGTCATTGTCAGATTGCATATGAGTGCCAGGTGGGCAGCGAGATAACCTGGTGTCATGACACAGACGGCAGGCGACCCTCCCTCCGTGTGGGAACGATCGAGGCGCATGGCCGCCCGCGAGATCGTCGACACGGCGATCCGGCTGTTCACGACCCAGGGGTACGAAGAGACGACGACCGCCCAGATCGCCCGCGAAGCGGGGGTGTCCCAGCGCACCCTGTTCCGCTACTTCGGGACCAAGGAGGATCTTCTCTGCGGAGACCAGGAAGTACTCGGCGTGCTGTTCAGGAAGACCGTCGAAGAGCAGCCGGCGGACGTCTCCACGTGGGACGCGCTGCGCACCGCGTTCGCGGCCCTGCTGGAGGCCAACCGGGCCGCCGGAGCGACGATCACCGTGGCCAGGCTGCTCTTCGAGGTGCCCACCCTTCGCGCGGGCTACGTTCACAAACGCCTCGGCTGGCAGGCCGACCTGCTGCCGATCGTCCGCGAACGCATGAAGATCGCGGGTCGTGAGGGGGCCGCCGCCGACCACGAGGCGCGTACCGTCATCGCCGTCTCCTTCGCCTGCATGGATGTCGCGACCGACACCTGGATCGCCCGCGACGGCACCGGCGACGTCATGGAGCTGTACGACCAGGCGCTCGCCTCGACGCGCACCACCCCCTGACCGGGGGCTGCGCGGGGAGCCGCCTTTCCCCGGTGTGGGTGACGTCTTCCAGCTCTGCCTGAACACGTTCGCTCCCGGGCACCCGCCGAGCCACAGGCCTTTCCCGCCTTGGTCACTCGGTTGAAGACCGACCCGCCCGTCAACGCGCGGTTCATGCTGATGCCCGACGCGGCGCAAGCGGCCCGCCTGGTGGCCCAGGCCGCAGGCGAGGCTCGTCGGTGCGCGGGCCCGGCGAGCGGCACCGTGGGTGAGGGGCTGGAGGGAGAGACGACCGTGTCCGCCTTCGACCGTGGCGGCTGGTCGGGGGTGCAGGTCATCACCAGCGGGCGGAACGGGAGCGACACCGACGACTCCTTCTTCTACAAGCGGTTCGCCGCGCGTCACCCGAAGAAGACCGCCACCTACCGCGGCTCCTATGCTCACGTGGCGGTAGCCGTACGGAACGGCACGACCGCCGTCTGCCTGCGATGGCAGGGACTCCTCCGGCCCCAGCGTGTGCATCGTGACCAACGGCCCTTCGGCGGCGGGCAAGTCCACCGTTGTCCGCCGTGTCCAGATCCCGTTCCTGCGCGTCGGCGTGGACGAGTCCTACCGGACGGTCCCCGGCGGATGCGCCGGAGGCACACCCGGCGCCAGGCACCGGCGCTCCCGGCCCGTCGGCATCTCCCTGGGGCAGCTCCTGGCGGGCCCGCTCTGTGCCGACCCCGATCTGCTGCTCGATACCAGCGGCACCTCGGCCGACACGGTGTGGAGCCGGCTCGTGGCACGGTATCCCGCGCTCACGTCACGCGGGCCCGGGGAAGTGGGCGGGCCTATGTGCCCGCGTACTCCCTGAGCCGGTGGGGCAACGACGAGGCCCGCGACAACGACGGCGCGGTCATCCCCGACTGCGGCTGACCAAGGCCCCGAATGCGGACAAGAAGGTTCTTCCCGCCACTTTCAACGTATAGCGCGGCGGGGGACTTGCCGCAAGACCGGGGTCGTGCCGCAGAATCGTCGGCCGGAAGGCGGCCTTGTCCAACAAGGGGGTTTCATGATCGACGTGATCATCGCCGGGGGCGGACCTACCGGCCTGATGCTGGCCGGTGAGTTGCGGCTGCACGGCGTGCGCGTGCTCGTGCTGGAGAAGGAGCCGGAGCCGACCAGGCACGTCCGCGCGCTCGGCCTGCACGTGCGCAGCATCGAGGTGATGGACCAGCGCGGCCTGCTGGAGCGCTTCCTCGAGCACGGCCGGCAGCACCCGGTCGGCGGCTACTTCGCCGGCATCGGCAAGCCCGCGCCCGTCCGGCTGGACAGCGCGCACGCGTACGTCCTCGGCATCCCGCAGACCGTCACCGAGCGGCTGCTGCGCGAGCACGCCACCGAGGTCGGCGCCGAGATCCGGCGCGGCTGCGAGCTGGTCGGGCTCACCCAGGACGAGGACGGGGTGAGCGCCGAGCTGGCCGACGGCACGTGGCTGCGCTCGCGCTACCTCGTCGGCTGCGACGGCGGCCGCAGCACGGTGCGCAAGCTGCTCGGCATCGGCTTCCCCGGCGAGCCCTCCACGGTCGAGACGCTGCTGGGCGAGATGGAGCTGACCGAGGAGCCGGCGGCGATCGCCGCCGTCGTCGCGGAAGTCCGCAGGACCCAGCTACGGTTCGGCGCCATGCCCCTCGGGGACGGGGTGTACCGCGTCGTCGTGCCCGCCGAAGGGGTGGCCGAGGACCGCTCGGTCTCGCCGGCCTTCGAGGAGTTCGAGCGGCAACTGCGCGCCTACGCGGGCACCGACTTCGGCGCGCACTCTCCGCGCTGGCTGTCCCGCTTCGGCGACGCCACCCGGCAGGCCGAGCGCTACCGGGCCGGCCGGGCGCTGCTGGCCGGCGACGCGGCGCACATCCACCCGCCGACCGGCGGGCAGGGGCTCAACCTCGGCCTCCAGGACGCCTTCAACCTGGGCTGGAAGCTGGCCGCCGAGGTCAACGGCTGGGCGCCGGAGGGGCTGCTGGACAGCTACCAGACCGAACGGCACCCGGTGGCCGCCGACGTGCTGGACAACACCCGCGCCCAGATGGAACTGCTGTCCCTCGAACCGGGACCCCAGTCGGTGCGGCGGCTGCTGGCGCAACTGATGGACTTCGAGGAGGTGCACCGCTACCTGATCGAGAAGATCACCGCGATCGGGGTGCGCTACGACTTCGGCGAGGGGCACGATCTGCTCGGCCGGCGGATGCGCGACGTGGCGCTGAAGCGGGGCCGCCTCTACGAGCTGATGCGCGGCGGACGCGGGCTGCTGCTCGACCCGGCCGGCCGGCTCTCGGTGGCGGGCTGGGCGGACCGGGTCGAGCACGTCGTCGACGGCGGCCAGGACCTGGACGTGCCCGCCGCGCTGCTGCGGCCGGACGGCCACGTGGCGTGGGTCGGTGCAGACCAGCACGACCTGCTCGGCCGGCTCCCCCAGTGGTTCGGCGCCGCCGGCCACTGAGGGACCCCGCCCCGGCGTCAAACGGTGTAGGCCTTGGTGACGGAGATCTCGGTGTCACCGAGGAACAGCCAGTCCGGTGGGGTGATGAAGCCGGGAAGTGCGGACATCTCCCGCGGATTCGGGCTCACGTCGGTGACCCGCAGCCGGATCTCGCCGCCGGGCGCCTGCACGGCCAGCGACACCTCGAGTCCCGCCGGTCCCGGAGCGTGGAAGACGAATCCGGCCGGGTCGGCCGTGATGGAACGGCCCGCGACGGTCAGCGAGCGCACCGTCGCGGTGCCCCCGTCCACCCGCAGGCCGACCATGCTCGCCCCGCGCTCGGAGTGGATCCGGACGCGCAGGGTCCGTACGCCCTGCCGGGTCGTGTCCGCGAGCACCCGCAGTGAGGGCGCGGGCAGCTCGGCGGGCTTGGCCGGGCTGAGGAGCTTGGACCCGCCGCCCCACAGCTCCGCCTCCGGCCGGCCGGTCGCGTCGGCGCCGCCGTAGCGGCGGGCCCACTGGTCGGGCGCCTTCGAGGTCAGCCAGACGGCCTGGCCGGTGTCCGCGTCGAGGCCGTACGCGAGGCTGGTCCGCCGCGGGTGCTCCTTGTCGATCCGCTCGGCCAGCAGGCCCGCCGCCACCAGGCCGATCGAGACGACGAGCGCGGTCAGCGGGATCAGCGCGGGACGCCGGCGAGGCCGGACCGTCTCGATCAACGGCAGCAGCAGGCCGCCGAACAGGATCACCAGCGGCATGGGGGCGTAGCCCACGTACTGCAGGCCCGTCGGCAGGGTGTTCCACGCACTGGGCAGCAGGATCAGGGCGCCCGGCACCAGACCGGCGGCGAGGACGAGGACGCGCCACCGCGGCGGGCAGCGGAGTGCGGCCAGCCCGCCCAGGGCCGCCCCCAGGGCGGGCCAGGCGGCGAGGTGCGACGCCCCCGGCGAGACGACGCCGAGTCCGAGACCGATCAGGGCCGCCCAGGTCAGCATGCCCAGCGCCAGCTCGGCGGCGCCGACACGGCGGCGCAGCAGCGCGTACCACGCGACCAGGATCGTGCCCGCGAGCATCAGCACGGCGAGCCACAGCAGCTCCGGCCGGTACGGCGTCGTGGTGGCGGTTCCGCTGAGTCCGGGCCGGAGCACCTTGAGCAGGTCCCAGAAGGAGACGCCGACGCCCACGCCGAGCCCGATCGGGATCAGGGCCAGCGCGGCGCCGAGGAGCGTGTGGCGCAGCGTGACCGCACCCCGGCGGCGGGCCAGGAAGACCAGCGCCAGTGCCGCCAGCAGGGCGACGCCGCCCAGCAGGGTGGCCGCCCAGGCCGGATAGCGGACCAGCAGGCCGGGCGGGAGGTTGAAGTAGACCAGGTCGTCCCCGGTGGTCATGCGCGCCAGGTCGGTGCCGCCGAACGCGCGCGCGAGCGCCAGCGTGTTGTCGCCCATCTGCTGCAGGGTCGCGAGATCGACGTGCGCGGGGTCGTCGAGAACGCTGTGGTAGAGGGTGCCCGCGTTGGCGTAGGCGGAGTCGAGCACGGACATCCCGCCGGGTGCGAAGGCGGTGAAGTCGGTGTCGTTGGGGAGCAGCTTCATGAGCTCGGCGTACACGGAGTCGGCCACGGGCATGGTCGCGGCCGAGCCGAACATGGAGATCAGGCCGGCGTTCGGCTCCGTGCTCCGGAACATCAGCACCGGCCCCTTGGACCCGCGCGCCTCGTTGTTGAGCACCACGCTCGGCCCCTGTGCGAGCGGGTGCTCGTTGACGAACGCCTCCGCGCCGAGGAGCCCGGTCTCCTCGGCGTCGGTGATGAGGAACACGACGTCGTTGCGCAATCGTGTGCCGTCCGCGACCAGCGCCCTGGCCGTCTCGATGGCGGCCGCCGTACCGGCTCCGTCGTCGTTGGCGCCCGGCCCCTCGGGGACCGAGTCGTAGTGGGCGGTGACGAAGACGCGGCCGGTGGGGGCCGTCCCGGGGATCACGGTGACGATGTTGAAGACGCGCCCGGCGGTGACGGGCTCGCCCGGCTCGCCACGCGGTGCGACGCCCACCGCCTCGTGCACCTCGGGCCGCAGGCCGAGCCGTCGCAACTCGCCGACGAGATATTCGCGGACCCGGGTGTGCTCGGCCGAGCCGACGGGGTGGGGCGCGACCGCGAAGCGCTCGATCTGGGCGAAGGCCCGCTGCGCGCTGAACTCCCGGTCGGGGGCGCCGGCCGGGCTCACCGCGGTGGGGGTGGTGTCCATGATCGCGCCGATGGCGATCAGCAGGAGCACGCACAGGGCCACGAGTCCGCCGGTGAGTGAGCTCCGTCCCGATGTGTGCTCGTCCGCTGCCGTTGGTGTCATTCGTTCGCTCCCGGGTTTCGCGTCCCAGATGTCCTCTTGTGGTGGCATCGGGATCATCGCGACGGAGTATTGCAGAAGAAATGCTGCAGCGAAAATTCTGCAATGCTGCGACGGGGCTGTAAGATCGCAGCGTGGCGAACAGACGGGCGATCCGGCAGCTCAGTGATCCAGGTGCGCACAAGGCGCTCGGCCATCCGCTGCGGCAGCGGATCCTGCGGCATCTCGGCGTCCACGGCCCGGCCACGTCCACCACGCTCGGCCGGGCACTCGGTGAGAACACCGGGACGCTCAGCTATCACCTGCGCCAGCTCGAGCACAACGGGTTCATCGAGGAGATCCCCGAGCGGTCGACCGGAAGGGAGCGCTGGTGGCGGCAGATCAGCGCCGACCTGAGGTGGCCCTCGGCGGATGAGGTGGACGAGGAGTCGCAGAAGCTGCTCGACGAGATCACCGAGTTCAAGGTCGACCAGGAGCTCGAACTCGCCCGGCGCTTCTTCAGCGACCATCGGCGCTACGGCGAGTGGGCCAGGGCGTCCCGCGGGCTCACCCACCTGACCCGGGAAGAGCTCGACGAGTTCTTCGAGGCGTACATGGAACTGCTGTCCCGATTCAGCCGCACGCCGGAGGACGCGTCGCCCGGCGCACGGCCGCTGTTCCTGAGGTTCTTCACGATGCCCGCCTCCGAGGACCCCACGGCCTGACACCCGGGGTCGCCGAGTGCGACGACTCTGCCGATCATTCACGCCCGCGCGGAACTTTCTGCGGCAGGACGACAGCGGCGAGTAAGCATTTGTCGTGACGTGGGTCGATCATCGCGCTAACGTCGGATCCTTGATCCGTGCTAGAGGCGCCTCGGTGCCGAAGTCGGTCCTTCCACCCCCCAACAGCAGACCCACCGGAGGTAGAGCCGTGAGCTCTGGCAAGAAGATCTGGTCGAAAGCACTGCTCGCCACCGTCGTCCTCGTGGCCACCGCGGCCTGCGGCGGCGGCGAGAGCGGCGACGGCAGGATCAAGCTGCGCTTCTCCTACTGGGGCGGCGACGCACGCCAGAAGATGACCGAAGCGGCGATCGCGAAGTTCGAGGCGAAGAACCCGGCCATCGACGTCGAGGGCGAGGTCTCCGACTTCCCCAGCTACTACGAGCGGCTGTCCACGCAGGTCGCGGCCAGGGACGCGCCCGACGTCATGACCATGGAGATCCGCGCCCTGCGCGAATACGCCGAACGCGGCACGCTGGCCGACCTGGCCTCCAAGGTCAGCACCGCCGACATCGACGGCGAGGTGCTGGCCACCGGCGTCGTCGACGGCAAGCAGTACGCCATCCCCACCGGGGTCAACGCCTTCTCCATGGTGATCAACCCGGCCCTGGTCGCGCAGGCCAAGGTCGCGCTTCCCGACGACGGCTCATGGACCTGGGAGGACTTCATCGAGCTGTGCTCCAAGGTCACCGCCGGGAGCGGCGGCAAGATCACGGGTACGCAGCTGATCTGGCACCCCGCGTACCTGCAGATCTACGCCGCGCAGAAGGGCGAGCAGCTCTACGACGGCAACAAGCTCGGCATCTCCCAGCAGACCATCAAGGACTGGTGGGGCATCACGCAGAAGCTGATCAGGGCCAAGGGCTCCCCCGACGCCGCCAAGAGCACCGAGATCTACGAGGCCGGCATCGAGCAGACGCTGATCGGCACCAACACCGGCGCGACGACCATGATGTGGAGCAACGTCCTCGGCGCGGCCACCAAGGCGTCGGGCCAGAACCTGGAGCTGCTGCGGATGCCGAAACTCAGGGGCGCCGCGACCGGCGGCATGTTCCTGCAGCCGGCCATGTTCTACACCGCCTCCGCCCGGTCGGAGCACGCGGCCGAGGCCGCCGCCTTCATCGACTTCATGATCAACGACAGCGAGGCCGGCCAGGTCATCCTCAGCGACCGCGGCCTGCCGGCCAATGACAAGGTGCTGGAGGCGGTCAGTGCCAAGCTGCCGGCCGCGGACCAGAAGACGATGGCGTTCGTGGACAAGATCCGTGGCGAGCTGACCGAGCCGCCCGCCGCGCCGCCGAAGGGCTCCAGCGCCATGGAGAGCATCCTCAAGCGGTACTCCGAAGAGGTCATCTTCGACCGGATGACCCCTGACGAGGCCGCGCAGAAGTTCATCACCGAGACCAACGCCCTGCTCGCGGGCTGAGGCGCGTGGGCCACCCGGCCACCGTCAGGCGGGCGGGTGGTCATGCCCGGGTGCTCCGAGTCGCGGCCGGAGCACCGCGTGGTCACGAAGCAAGCACTGGTCGGTTCACCAGCCTCGGCGGCCCTTCACGGCGGACACCGGCGGGCATCCGGGCCGCCGCCGGCATGAGCCGCCGCTCGTCGTCGAAGGCCAGGTGCATCCAGACGTCGGCCGCCCTCGCCTCGCACGGCCACACCTCGCCGGTCTGCGGATGCCAGTGCGCGGCGTCGTTCGTGAGGTCGTCCACCGGCGTCACCGGGGGTCGCCGCGGTCGCCGGCCCGGGCTTCGCGATTCACCGTTGATCCGCGCGAAACGGGTGCCCGGGGCGGCTGGCGCGTGGAAAGATCATCTTCCAGAATGGGGCGGCTCGGTCGAGGCGCCCGGCGGGCTGTGGGCGAGGGGGGCCGGAATGCGGGTCGGTGGAGCCGGTCGGGTGCGGGGCGCGCTTGTCGCGGGCGTGGTCGTCGTCTCGGGGCTCGGGGGTGGGGCCGGCGCGGCGAGCGCCGCCTCCGCGGTGCCGGAGCCGGTCGCGGCGGATCCGGCCTGCGCGGGTGGCGTGCTGGACGCCGTCGCCGAGGCGGGCGCGAAGGGCGACGGGCAGGCCGACGACACCGCGAGCGTGCGGAGCGCGATCGCCGCGGCGTACGCCTCCGGCCGCTGCGTCTACCTGCCGGGCGGGGTGTACCGGATCACCGGCGGCCTCGACTGGAGCAGGCCCGCCTCGATCTTCGGCGACCCCGCCTCGCCCGCGATCCTGCGCGGCACGACGAACCCGGCCCTGGCCGACACCGTGTACGCCAACCGCTGGGAGCGTACGCCGGTGCTGGACAACCTGGTGTTCGACGGGGTGCGCGTGGACGTCAACGGCCCGTACAAGAGCGGGCCGATCATCCGGCGGAGCGTGTTCGTCAACCGGCTGGGCGACGGGGAGACGCCCGCCGCCGGCGACCAGCAGCAGACGGTCCCGGCGCAGATCGCCGTCGCGCTCACCAACGTGCGCGGCGCGCGGGTGCAGGACTCGGTGTTCCTGTCCGACCGTCGCGTGGACGGCGGCGCCCCGCTGTTCACCTACCGCACGCACGATCTCACCATCAGCGGCAACGTGCTGGGTGCGGACCTGTCGTCGCCGTCCTGGCTGAGCGGATGGGCCGGTGGCCGGTCCTGGAGCCAGGAGCCCGCCGCGCGGCTCGACGAGGTACGCCGCCGTACCGGCCTGCCCGCCGCTCTCGGGCACGTCCAGCGCGGCATCAGCCTGAAGGGAGACGTCAACGCCACCGTCTCCGGCAACGTCGTCAACCGCGACCCGCGCAGCCGCGCCAAGAGCGATCACGCCGTGTACGCCTGGGGCTTCAGCGGCCTGCGGATCACCGGCAACTGGATGCGCGGCTGGCCGCAGGACGCCACGGGCGGGCTCAAGGTGCGCAACGGCACCGGCGCGACCATCGCCGCCAACCTCCTGCACGACACGGCGGTGCTGCTCTACACCTACGACGTGACCAACGCCCCCAAGGTCTTCCAGGACGTCGTCGTCTGCGGCAACGTCTACGACATCCGCGCCGTCACCCCCGCCGCGGACCACAGCGGGGTCATGTACTGGCGCAACTTCCCCGGCACGGGCGCCGAGCTGGCGATCGCCGTCTTCGGCAACCGCTTCCTCGACCCGCTGGCGGGCGCGGCGGGCCGCCCCGACGTGTCCCAGGTGGCCGGTGACGCCGCGGCCTTCACGGCCTCCGGCAACACCTACGCCGACGGCCGCGCCGTCCCCGTCGTCGGCATGCGCGAGGCCGCGCCCACCGCCGCCCAGCGGGCCCGCTGCGACGGCGTGACCGTTCCCACGCTCACCGTCCCCGGTTACCAGGGCTGAGCGCGGCCCACCGGCCACGGCCTCGATCGGGCCCGTTCACTCGGCCGGGGGCCGGACACCCGTGACCAGGCCGGATTCGTCGGTCACGTAGCGCCCCTTCGACAGGTCGATCAGGACCAGGTCGTTGCCGAACGGGTCCGCCACGACCGCCAGGCGGCCGACGGGGACGTCCACGGGCTCGGCGACCATGCCGCCGCCCGCCCGCACCACCTGGGCGGCGGCCGTGTCCGCCGAGGTGACCAGCCAGGTGGGCGCGAGGCCGAGCCGGGTGGTGAGCACGATCTCGGTGTCGGAGTCGGGCAGCGCGAGGCCCGCCTGCCCCAGCTCGTCGTCGCGCCACAGCGGTTCGTGTCCGAGCCGGTCCCGGTAGAAGGCGAGACCGCTGTCGAGGTCGGGGACCGGGATCATGATCGCGTCGATCTTCCGGATGACGGGCGAGGTCCGATGGCGCACCATGTCCTGACGCTACCCGGGCCCCGGGCGGTCAGGGCGGCGTTTGCGGGGGGCGGCGGAGCGGGGCGGCTGGGTGCGCATGTGGTCGCGGACGCGGGTCATGATGTCGCCGAGGTGGTGCAGGTCGTCGTCGGTCAGGGGGTCGAACAGCAGGCGGCGGGAGACCTGGACGTGGCCGGGCAGGACGTGGCCGAGCAGGGCCCGGCCGTTCTCGGTGATGGCGACCAGGGTGGCGCGCTCGTCGTCGGGGCTGGGGCCGCGGGTGATGAGGCCGGCCTTCTCCAGCAGTCCGGCCTGGTACGTCAGGCCGCTGCGGCTGTAGACGACGCCGTCGGCCAGTTGCGTCATGGTCAGCTGACCGTCCGCGTGGGCGAGGCGGGCCAGGAGCTGGAACTGCACGTAGCTGATGTCGCCCTCGGTCCGTAGCTGCTGTTCGACCTGGTGCTGGAGCAGGCTGACGGCCTCCATGAGCACGAAGTAGGCCCCCAGTTGCCGGGGATCGAGCGCCTCACCGTCGCCGGGCGCGGGCCGGGTGTCCGTCATCCTCCTACCGTATAGGTTCGAATTCAAAGCACCGTGGCGCTTTGCTTTGAAGTCGAAGCAAGCCATGGTGCCGATATGCTTTAGTTTCAAAGCATTTCCTTGGGACGATCATGCCCTGTGGGGCGAGCATGATCTGGACAGCCGGTTTCCGCAGCGCCGTGATCAGCCCGTACGAGCGGATCCAGCTCACCGAACCGCGCGGCTTCGCCGACCAGACGGTGCGTCAGGTCCTGCCCATGGCCGGCGGCGGAGAACGCCTGCGCGTACGCCTGACGAACCGCTTCGGCCGCACCCCCCCTGACCGTCGCCGCCGCGGCGGCGACCACCGGGCACGGGCAGGCCGCCCTCGCCTTCGACGGCGCCGAGGGGCTCGTCATCCCACCGGGAGAGGAGGCCGTCAGCGACCCGCTGGACCTCCCGGTCACCCCCGGCTCCGACCTCGTCCTCAGCCTCTACCTCCCGCAGGAGACAGGTTTGGCCACCTACTCCCACCGGCCCATGGAGACCGCTCACATCGCCGCCGGGAACCACGTCGCCGCTCCCGGGCTTCCCGCGGCCGAGCAGGTCGAAGCCCGGTTCTACGTCACGGGCGTCGATGTGCTCGCCCCGGACGACACCAGGATCGCGGTGGCGTTCGGCGACTCCTGGTTCGAAGGGGTCGGCTCCACCACCGGCGCGAACAACCGCTCCGTGGACGTCCTCAACCGCCGCCTCAAGCGGGGATGGGTGGTCAACCAGGGCATCGCCGGAAACCGTCTGCTGCGGGACGAGGTCGGCGAGCACGGGCTGGCCCGTTTCGACCGCGACGTGCTCTCGATTCCCGGTGTGACCCATGTCCTGGTCCACCTCGGCCTGAACGACCTCGGCCTCCCCGGCATGTCCGGCGGGCCTCCCGTCACCTCCGGCGCCCTCATCGAGGGCTTGGAGGCCCTGGCCCACCGCGCCCACGCGGCCGGCCTGAAGATCCTGCTCGCCACCATCGGCCCCTTCGCGGGCGCCGTCCACCCCGGGATCAGCACCCCCGAGGCCCTCGCCGCCCGACGCGAGGTGAACGACTGGGTCCGTGCCTCCGGCACCTTCGACGCCGCCTTCGACGTGGCCCGGGCCGTCGAGAACCCCGGCGCCCCCGACCACATCCACCCCGCCCTGGACGGCGGCGACGGCATGCACCTCAACGACACGGGCGCCCAGGCCATGGCGAATGCCGTGGATCTGGGAACCCTCGTCCTCTGAAGCCCGGGCGCCGGTCTCGACGGTGCGGTTGGGCCGGAGCGTGCCGTCACCGGAGAAAGTACCCTTAGCCGGTGTTCTCGTCTCAAGGTCCGTCACTGCGCGAGCTGGCGGTGCAGGCGCTGTCCTCGGTCGAGCGCGGCTACGACCTGCTCGCCCCCAAGTTCGACCACACGCCGTTCCGCACCCCCGACGGCGTTCTCGACGCCGCCGCCGACGCTCTGCGTCCGCTCGGGCCGTTCGGCCCGGGATTGGACGTGTGCTGCGGCACCGGGGCGGGCATGCGGATCCTCACCCCCCTGTGCCGAGGACGCGTCACGGGCGTCGACTTCAGCACCGGCATGCTCGCGCAGGCGCGCCGTGCGCACCCGGAGGCCGAGTGGGTGCAGGCCGACGTCCGGGCCCTGTCCTTCGCCGAGGACTTCGACCTCGCGGTCAGCTTCGGCGCGCTCGGCCACTTCCTGCCCGCCGAACGACCCGCGCTCTTCGCCGGGGTGCACCGCGCGTTACGGCCCGGCGGGCTCTTCGCCTTTCCGATCGGCGCGCCGCCGCCCGTCACGTCGGGCTGGTATTGGGCGCTGCTCGGCTTCGACCTGGCCATGCGGGCGCGCAACGCCGTGTGGCGTCCCCCGTTCGTCATGTACTACGGCACCTGCCCGCTGAGCGCCGTCCGCACGGAGCTGACGGCCGCCGGATTCACCGTGACGACCACCCCCTTGACCGCCCTGGGCCACCGCGAGGACGGCAGCCCGCGCTACCGGCTGGTCCTCGCACGCAGGACTTGAGCCCGCGGATCCGGTTCTTGGTGATGATCGCGGTCACCGCCGCAGGACGCAAGATCGCCTGGCGGGTGGAAACGGCCAGGAAACCACGGGAGGTCTAGACATGTCGCCATAGGTCGGACGACACGAAGGGACCTTCTCGTGAAGCGTGCGAAAGTGGCCGGCCTGGCCTTCGCGATGCTGACGCTGGGCATCGTGTCGCCCGCGGCCGCGGCCGGCACGGACAGCCCTCGGATGGGGGACGTGCAGAGGGCGCTGTCGGAACTGGCGGAGAGCCCCGAGGTGGCGGGCGTGATCGGCGCGCTCTACGTCGACGGCCGGGAGGTCGGCAGGGGAACGGCCGGCACCCGCCTGATCGGCGGCGAGGGCGGCAGGATCCCGCCCGGCGCCCGGTTCCGTGTCGGCTCCCAGACCAAGCTCATGACCCAGGTCGTCATCATGCAACTGGTCGGGGAGGGCAGGCTGTCGCTGGACGACGGGCTCGGCGACGTGCTGCCGGTCGTGGCCGAGAAGGACCTGGTGGAGCGGGCCGCGGACATCACCGTGGAGCAACTGATCCACCACACCTCCGGCATCCCCGAGTTCTACTCCCCCGAGCACGGAATCGACCCCTTCGACTTCACCACGCGCTACTCGCCGTTGGAGGTGGTGGCGCTGAGCCGCAAGTGGCCCCGTACGGGAGAGCCGGGCGAGAGGTTCGTCTACACCAACACCAACTACTTCCTGCTCGGGCTGATCATCGAGGAGGTCACGAAGCGCAAGGTGGCCGCCGAGTTCGAGCGGCGCGTCTTCGGCCCCGTCGGCATGGACGACACCTACCTGCCCGTCCGGTGGCCCGGCGGCATCAAGGGCCCGCACGCTCACGGCTACCACCCCGGCAAGAACGGCAGGCCGGTCGACGTCGACCGCCTCAACATGAGCTACGGCTACGCCGCGGGAGGCGTCATCTCCACCACCGGCGACATCACCGCCTTCCACCGGGCGTTCGCCGGGGGCAAGCTGCTGTCGAAGGAGCTGAAGGACGCCCTGAACGCCGGCCGGCCGCCCCAGGACCCCGGACAGCCCGCCCCCGAGCCGCCCGCCTGCGGACGCGCGGACGGGTACGGACTCGCGAAGGGCGGCTCGCTCGGTTTCACCGCCATGACCTACCTGTCACGGGACGGCCGCGTACAGCTCGCCATGTCCGTCACAGCGGCCACGGCCTTCAACGATCCCGCCCTCGATGCGCTGATCAGGAAGGCGGCGGAGGCGGTCCTCTGCCCTGGCGGGTAGCCGCACCGGCGCCTTTCGGCGCGTCCGGCCGGTGGCGCGGTCCCCGTCGGTCACCTCGGGGCGGCGAGCTGGGGGTACAGGGCGGTGAGATCGGCGGAAAGACCGGCCTTGACCTGGCGTGACAGATCGTCGGCGAGGACTTCGGAGGCGTCGGACTCGATGCCGTCCAGGGCCTGCTCCGCGACGCTCCGCGGGGAGGTCTTGGGCGCGTCGACGCCGGAGACCATGTCGGTGTCGACGTAGCCGACGTGCAGCCCGGTGACGTTGATGCCACGCGGGCGCAGCGCCAGGCGCAGCGCGTTGCTCTGCGACCACAGGGCGGATTTGGACGCGCTGTAGGCCTCCCCGCTGGGCGTGGTGACCCAGGAGAGCACCGAATGGATGTTGAGGATGTGACCGCCGCCGTTGCGTTCGAGGACCGGGACGAAGGCGCGGGTGGTGAGCAGCGGCCCGTAGAAGTTGACCTCGAACTCGCGGCGGACGTCGTCCACGGGCGAGTCGAGGAACGACGCCGACAGGAGCACTCCGGCGTTGTTGATCAGGATGGTCGCATCCGAGGCCTGGTCGGCGACCGCCGCCACGGAGCCGGGGTCGGTGACCTCCAGGGCCAGCGGGACCGCGTCCGGGTGGGTGACCGTCAGGGGGTCGCGGGCCGTGGCGTAGACCTTCGCGGCGCCGCGCTGGTAGAGGGCCTCCACGAGCGCCTTGCCGAGGCCGCGGCTGCCGCCGGTGACGACGGCCACGGAGCCTTTGATGCTGGTCATGAGTCATGCCCTTCTCTGGAAACCGATCGGTTTCCACTTACCGTAAACCGATCGGTTTCCAGAACGCAAGCGGGGGCGTAACCTGGGCCCATGACGAATCCGACGCCGGCACCGACGGAGAGGCCGGCCGCTCCCCCCTCGACGCGCGATCGTCTGCTCGACGCCGCGGCAGAGCTCTTCTACCGGGAGGGCGTGGGTGTGGGCGTGGAGGCGTTATGCCGTACGGCCGGGGTGTCCAAACGCTCGATGTACCAGCTGTTCGACAGCAAGGACGAGGTGCTGGCGGCGAGCCTCGAACGCAGCGCCCTCGCCTATCAGGCCTTCCTGTGGCCCCCTTCCGACGACGGCGACCTGTCGCCACGTGCGCGGATCCTGCGGGTGTTCGAGTGGCTGGAGGAGTCCGCCGCGGCGCCGGACTACCGGGGGTGCCCGTTCGTGGCGGCGGCGGTGGAGGTCAAGTCGCCCGAGCACCCGGCGAGCCTGGTCGCCCGCCGGAGCAAGGACGCGCTGACCGCGTACTTCGAGCAGGAGGCCGAGCGGGGCGGCGCCAAGGATCCCGCCCTCCTGGCACGGCAGCTCACCGTCGTGTTCGACGGGTCGAGCGCGCGGGCGGTCGTGCAGGCGCAGGGGCTCGACGGCCTCGCCGTCACGACGGCCGGCGCCCTGCTCGACAGCGCGGGTGTACGTCCGTGATCACCTGATCGACGCCGGACGAGGGCTTCGGTGGCGACCCTCGTCCGGGTGGGGCTAGTCTGCCGATCATGCGCATGCTGCACCTCGGGCTGCGGGTCACCGACCTCGAACGCTCGCTCGCCTTCTACACCGCGCTCGGATACGTCAAGCTCGGCGGCGTCCCCGAGACGGAGTTCGGCAGCCTGACCATGCTCCGGCTCCCCGACGATCCGTTCGTCAGCCTGGAGCTCGTGCACGACCCCGCGAGACCGGTCAAGGACACCGGCGCCGTCAACCACCTCGTCGTCCAGGTGGACGATCTCGACGCCACCGTCGCCGGCCTCGCGGCCAAGGGCGTCACGGCCGAGCCGCCGGCGGAGCTGGGGCCGGGTTTCCGGACGTCGTGGCTGACCGACCCCGACGGCTACCGGATCGAGCTCGTGCAGTGGCCACCCGGCCATCCGGCCGGCATGACGGCGGCCGACTTCGCTTGAGAGCCACCGCCGCCGACCCCTGACACTCGTCATACCGGGCGTGCTGACGCACGGCACTACAGCCGTACCCCTCCCTCGGCCAGCGTGGACGCATGGAACTCACGCCGGAGCAGGTCGCGCGGGGACGGCGGTTCTTCGACGCCCTGCTGCGGATGGTCGGCCGGGCGCACCGGGCCGGCGTCGGGGCCACGCCGGCACCATGGGCACCGTCGCGCCGGGAAAGGTGGCCGACCTGGTGGTGCTGGACGCCGACCCGCTCGCCGACACCCGCGAGATCCATGCCGTGGTGACACGCGGCCGTCTCATCACGCGTGAGGAGCGGGAGAGGATCCTGGCGGACGTCGAGGCCGCCGCCCAAGACCCGCAGGCCGCCGCCACCACGCCGCTACCGGTGTGCGCCTGCCACGGCGTCTGACCGGGAGTCGTCCGGTCACCGCGTGCGTGACCCGGTCGGCGGCGCGTCCGACCGGGTCAGGGCCTGGGCCGCCCGCCGCGTCCAGGGGCGGCGGGCGGCCGTGGAGGTGGTGTGGATCACGGTGGCGGCGCGACTCCACTCATGACCCACTCCACTCATGACCGGCTACCGGAGGGTCACCCCTCCTGCCAGTCCACGCTGCCGACGCCGGTGCCGCCCATGCAGCGGGCGCTCGACACGTCGGCCCCACCCGGGTTCAGCGTCTTCCACGAGCCGATGGCGTCCGGCCACCACCCGCACTTCACCGTGACGCGGAAGGCCCGCACCACATTGGCGTTGTTCCTGCAGTGCGCGTGACCCCAGTAGCCGTCCGTGTCCGTGGTGCACGTGAGAATCTTGGCGGCCGCGGCGGCCTGCCACTGTGCCGCCTCCGCGCCCGGCGCGACGGCGAGCACCGGCAGCGCGAGGGCCGCCACGCCGGCGAGCTTGAGGGCGAGGCCGCTGAAGCGAGGCTTGTTCATACCTGGTCTCCTTCTGGATCCGTGGCGCGGCGCATCGGACGTGCACCGCCGTAGGGGGGCGCCGAGTGACCGGAGGGGGTCGGGCGGCGCCCTGGGAAGAGGAAAGCCCGGCGGGGAAGGTGTCCAACAGGGCGGCGGACAGGCTCGTCCGAGCCGGCGCCACGTCCGGACACGCGTAGTCACTGATCGGACACTCTCGGACAGGATCCGGTGGGATAATCGGCGGCAGAACAGCAGAGAGATCGAGCGCAGGGGTCCGGCGTGACGACAAGTGATGATCCAGCAGCCTCCCGGGTGGTGCGCCCCTCCGAGGTGGACGCGGCGACGTCCCGAGCGGACCTGGTGAGGCTGCTGGCCGAGCAGTACGCCCGGGCCGACGTGTCACTGCGGGAGCTGGAGCTGCGGGCGAACAGGGCGGGCGGGGCCCGGCTGCCGAGGGCGACCTGCTCCGACATGCTGGCCGGCCGCAGATTCCCCAAGAAGGCGGTGATGGTGGCGTTCCTGCGGGCGTGTCAGGTGCCCGAGGAGCAGTTGCCCGACTGGGAGCGGGCATGGGAGCGGATGAAGATCTCCCAGATCTCCCTTGCGCCGGTCTCCGGAGCGGATCAGGACGGGCCGGTCCCGCAACGCTCACTCGACGGCCCGGTCCCGCAACGCTCACTCGACGGTCCGGTCCCGCAGCGCTCACTCGACGGTCCGGTCTCGCAACGCTCACTCGACAGGCCGGCGCAGTGCTCCTTCGGCGAGGGCGAGGGCGAGGGCGAGGGCGGCGAGGCGACGGCGGGCCGGCAGGATCAGCCCGCCCGCGGCCGGAAGCCTGCCTGGCGGCGCATCGGGTTACCGGCCGGGCTGGCCGCCGCCACCGGCCTGGTCACCGTGATCGGGCTCTTCGCGCTCATCGACTCCCGCTCTTCCCCACACCCGGTCATCGACGACGGCCGTGCGTTCGGCAGCGGCGGGTCGAGCCGGTTCACCGTGGCCATCAGCCCGGACGGTGGCGAGGTCAGGCTGACCCGCCGTCTTGACGCCGGCATCGCGAAGCAGACCGCGCTGGTCGCCGTGGACGGGGTCCTGGCCGCGCTGTGGCAACCCCTGCCCGAGGGGCCCCACGGCTGGACAGACCAGAGCGTCGTCCTCCCCGTCACGCTGACGATGGGGCGCCGCCGGCTGGCCATCACCAACACGTTCGTGTCCTCGGACCTGGACTTCAACGAGTTCACCTACTTCGTCGACCAGAAGGTGGACGGCGCCTGGTCCCGGGCCGACACCGTCGACGTCGGCCCGAACCACCTCGACAGCGAAGCCGCACACGGCTACCGCGTCACCAACGAGAGCTGGTCCGGAACGCACCCCTTCACCTACCTGAAATGAGGTCCCGGATGGGTCCGGCCAGAGGGAGAATACGGGGACGAACCCTGCTGTAACCGGCATCTGGAGAGCCTGCGCCTTGACCACCCACCACTGCGTCCGCCCCGCCGCCGAACACGACAAGCCGTGGAGGTGCCCCGAGTGCGGCCTGCTCTGGGAGGCGCTCCCGCCCCAGCCGGTCGCCCACGTCGAACCGGAGCCGGACAAGGTCAGGCTGAACAAGAACAGCGTGGCCCTCATCATGATCGTGGCCGCGGTGCCCCTGGCGTCCTTCGCGCAGGAGCCCGCCCTGATCGCCGCGCTCTGCGTCGTCGGGCTGGTCGGGGTCGTCTGGTGGTTCTGGCTGACGTTCCGGAAATGAGCCGATCGACCCGCTTCTAGGCCGTGGGCTGCCGCAGCGAGCGGGGAACGAGGGGCGTCTCACCCAAGCGAGCCGCCACCGCCGAGTCGGTCAGGCGCGGCGGGGTGATCGTTCCCTGTCATGGTGTCTCCCCGCCGGGGAATCCGGGGCCGGGGGCGGCGCGGACCTCGCGGACGTCGATGGGCTGGTCGCACTCGCTGCAGACGACGACGGCGTGCATGTCGTGACCGCAGGCGGTGTGGTGGAGGATCAGCGGGGTGCCCTCGGGGCCGGTGAGCCACCGCTCGCCCCAGGCGGCCATGGCGGCGAGGATCGGGTAGACCTCCCGGCCCTTGTCGGTGAGCCGATATTCGTGGCGGGGCGGGTTGGGCTGGTATTCGACCTTGCGGAGCAGTCCCTCCTCGACGAGGCGGCCGAGGCGTTGGCTGAGAATGTTGCGGCCTGTGCCGAGAACGGCCTGGAAGTCGTCGAAACGCCGGGTTCCCAGGCATGCCTGCCGGAGGAGCAGCAGGTTCCAGTGGTCGCCGAGCACGCTGACGCTCCGGGCGATCGTGCAGGGCCAGTCCGCAGTGTCGGTGCGCCGCATGCGGACCAGGTTAGCCGAGAGGGTTGCATGTTGGAACTCATTGCCCTAGCGTCCGTTTCATCATGGAACTCGTCGAGGAGCGGCAAGCGGTCCTCACCTCACGAGCGACGCCTGGCCCAGGTCGAAGGGTGATGAGATGACCGACGAGCAGACGACCGAGTGGCGTCCGACCGCGTGCATCCTGTGCGAGTGCAACTGCGGCATCGAGGTACGGCTCGGCGGCCCGGAGGGACGGACCTTCGACCGCATTCGCGGCGACAAGGCCCATCCCGCGTCACAGGGCTACACCTGCCAGAAGGCACTGCGACTCGACCACTACCAGAACGGGCCCCACCGGCTGACCTCCCCGATGCGCCGCCGCCCCGATGGGACGTACGAGCCCGTGGGCTGGGACACCGCGATCGCCGAGGTCGCCGCCGGGCTCGCGCGGGTGCGCGACACTCACGGCGGGAAGACGATCTTCTACTACGGCGGCGGCGGGCAGGGCAACCACCTCGGCGGCGCGTACGCGTCGGCCACCAGGGCCGCGCTCGGCAGCAGATACCGCTCCAACGCGCTGGCGCAGGAGAAGACGGGCGAGTTCTGGGTCAACGCCAAGCTGCTCGGGGGCTACACACGGGGCGACTACGAGCACGCCGAGGTGGTGGTGTTCGTCGGCAAGAACCCGTGGCAGTCCCACAGCATCCCGCGTGCCCGCCCGACGCTGAAGGAGATCGCCCGGGATCCGCGCCGGTCGATGGTCGTGCTCGATCCCCGTACGACGGAGACCGCCGAACTCGCCGACCACCACCTCGCCCTGCGGCCCGGCACCGACGCCTGGTGCCTGGCCGCGCTCGCCGCGGTGCTGGTTCAGGAGGACCTGCTCGACCGGGCCTGGCTCGCCGAGCACGCGACCGGTCTCGACCGCCTCGAACCTCTGCTCGCCGCGGTCGACGTCGATGCCTATGCGGCGATCTGCGACCTCGACGCTGATCTGATCCGGCGGACGGCCCGGCGGATCGCGGCGGCCTCGAGTGTCGCGGTGTACGAGGACCTGGGGGTGCAGATGAGCCTGCACTCCACGGTGTCCAGCTATCTCAACAAGCTCCTGTGGGTGCTGACGGGCAACTTCGCCAAACCCGGCGGCCACTACGTGCCCACGAGCATCGTCAGCCTCGCCGGCGGAGGCGGTGCAGGGGGCGGCGACCGGCGGTCTCCCGTCGCGGGGGCACGGATCATCTCCGGGCTCGTCCCGTGCAACGTGATCGCCGAGGAGATCCTGACCGATCATCCCGACCGCTACCGGGCGATGATCATCGAGTCCGCCAACCCGGCGCACTCACTCGCCGACAGCCCCCGCATGCGCGAGGCGATCGAGGCGCTGGAATTCACCGTCGTCATCGATGTCGCCATGACCGAGACCGCCCGGCTGGCCGACTATGTGCTGCCGGCGGCGTCGCAGTTCGAGAAGTGGGAGGCGACGTTCTTCAACTTCGAGTTCCCGCGCAACTACTTCCACCTGCGCCGCCCCCTCCTCGAACCGCTGCCCGGCACGCTGCCCGAGCCGGAGATCCACGCCCGGATCGTCGAGGCCCTCGGCGCCCTCGACGCGGTCGATCTGACGCCGCTGGCCGAGGCGGCGCGGCTCGGCCGCGCCGAGTTCGGCCGGCGGTTCCTCCAGCTCATGGGAGAGCATCCCGAGGTCGCGCCGCTCCTGAGCGTGATCCTCTACCGCACGCTCGGCCCGACGCTGCCCGGCGGCGCGGCTTCGGCGGCGCTGCTCTGGGGCGCGGTGAACAGAGCGGTGGCGCAGATCGGGCCCAGCATCGAGCGGGCCGGCTTCGACGGCGCCGAGCCGGCCGAGGCGCTCTTCGACGCGATTCTGACCAGCCCCAGCGGTGTGGTCTTCAGCGTCGACGAGCCGGCCGACAACTGGGCCCGGGTCCGCACCCCGGGCGGGCTGCTGAACCTGGACAACGAGATCATGCTCGATGCGCTCGCCGGGCTGGCCGGCGCGGAGCCGCCGGGCAGCGACCCGGAGTTCCCCCTCGTCCTGTCCGCCGGCGAGCGGCGGTCGTTCACCGCGAACACCATCTTCCGGAGCCCGGAATGGCGCAGGCGCGACCGGGACGGCGCCCTCCGCGTTTCGCGGGCCGACGCCGACTCCCTCGGTCTGGCCGACGGCGACCGGGCCCGGATCACGACCAGGCGGGGCAGCGCCGAGGTGCTCGTGGAGATCAGCCCGATGATGCGCCAGGGCCATGTCGCGCTGCCGAACGGCTTGGGGGTGACCGAGACCCCCGACGCGGCCTCGGTCGGTGTGGCGCCCAATGATCTCACCTCGAGTGACCATCGGGATCCGATCGCCGGCACCCCGTACCACAAGCACGTTCCGGCCCGGCTCGAACCGATCGGCGCCTGATCGGGTCGGGCGCGGCGATGGAAGACCGTTGAATCTCAGGTCGCTTGAGATCCCATAGTGGCGGTATGCACGACAACGAGCTGTACCCCATCGGGGACGCGGCGCGCCGGACCGGTCTGACCGTCAGCGCCATCCGGTTCTACGCGGACGCCGGGGTCATCGCCCCCACACGCCTGACCGAGGCGGGCCACCGGCTGTACGACCTCCGCGCCATCGCCCGGCTGGAGCTCATTCGTACCCTCCGTGACCTGGGCACCGGCCTGGACGACATCCGCCGGCTGCTCGGCGGTGAGACGACGCTGCACGAACTCTTCACGGCGCACCTGGAGCTGGTCGAGCGTCAGGAGCGGGGCCTGCGGGCCAGGCGGGCCGTGCTGAGGACCCTGGTCAAGCAGGAGGGCACGGCGGCGCAGGCGGCCCTGATGCACAAGCTCGTCTCGATGTCCGACGAGGAACGCGAGCGGCTCATCGACGACTTCTGGAAAGAGGTCGGCGAAGGCCTCGAGGTGTCCCCCGGCTTCGTCGAGCGGTTACGGATGGTACGCCCGCATCTGCCGGAAGACCCCACCACCGCCCAGCTCGAAGCCTGGATCGAGCTGGCCGACCTGGTGCGGGACGAGGAGTTCCGGGGCGCGGTCCGCTCCTATCTTCAGGACACCTTCTCCACTCCCCCGGGACGGCTCATGACCGCTTCACCGGTGCAGGACTTCATCCACACGACGGGGGCGAGGATCATGGAAGAGGTCATCGCCCACCACCGTGCCGGGCTGCCGGCGGACTCGCCGCAGGCCCGGGAGGTGGCCGTCCGGCTCGCGCGGGCGACCGCCGAGCTCGCCGGCGAACGAGCCACCGAAGCGTTCCTGGAGCGGATGGCCACGCAGTTCCTCCTGATCGAGGAGCTCCAGAAGGAGGTGGACACGGATTCGCGGTTCGACGTCACCCATGGCCGGTACCTGTCCCTGGTGGCCGCGATCAACGGCACGTCGGCCGAGGAGGAGGGTCCGGTGCCCTTCGCGTGGCTCTCGGCGGCCCTTCGCGCCTCGGTCCGGCACGACGTGTGACCGCACGGAAAGGAGGCGCACGCATGCCCCATCGCACGTTCCTCGTGCGCGTGTACGACGTCGTTCCGTCGTCCGTCACCCCCGCCGGTGCCGGGGTCGAGTCGTCCCGACGACCTACGAGGGCTACTGGCTGGACCGCCACACCCCGGCGTCCATGCTCCTGGAGTCGTTGGACGAGGTGGAGGCGGCGGTCGCCGGCTGTTGACATGCGCCCGTCGCAGCGGGACCGGTGGATAAGGTGCGCTGGTGGAGGAACTACGTCGTCTGTTCCGCTCGGCCGCCGACCACGCGGCCGACTACCGGCGGTCGCTGCCTGACCGGCCGGTCGGGGTGCCGGTCGACCAGGATGCGGTGGCGCAGGCGTTCTCCGGTCCGTTGCCGTCCGCGCCGTCGGCGCCGGAGCGCGTGCTGGCGGACCTGATCGCCGCGGCCGGTCCGGGTCTGGTCGCGAGCGCCGGTCCGCGATACTTCGGGTTCGTGGTCGGCGGCGCGTTGCCGGCCGCCACCGCGGCGGACATGCTGGCCGCCGGCTGGGACCAGTTCGCGACCAACGCCGTCACCTCGCCCGCGGCCATCGCGGCCGAGGCCGCCGCCGGCGCCTGGCTGAAGGAGTTGCTGGGGATCCCGCCGGCGGCGTCGGCCGGTTTCGTCACGGGCTGCCAGGCGGCCAACACCGTCGGGCTCGCCGCCGCCCGGCACCAGGTGCTGACCGACGTGGGCTGGGACGTGGAGCGTCGCGGGCTGGCCGGAGCGCCACCGATCCGGGTGGTCGCCGGGGAGGAGCGGCACGCCACCATCGACCGGTCGCTGCGGCTGCTCGGCCTCGGCGCCGACGTGGTGGAGCCCGTGGCGGCCGGGCCGGACGGCGCCATCGACCTCGGTTCGCTGCGGGAAGTGCTGCGGGCCGGTTCCCCGGGCCCCACGATCGTCTGCCTCCAGTCCGGCAACGTGAACACCGGCGCCTGCGACCGGCTCCGGGAGGCGTGCGACCTGGTCCACCGGCACGGTGGGTGGGTGCACGTGGACGGCGCCTTCGGGCTGTGGGCCGGGGCGAGCCCGGCGACCCGGCATCTGGTGGACGGGGTCGAGCTGGCGGACTCCTGGGCCTGCGACGGTCACAAGTGGCTGAACCTGCCGTACGACTCGGCCTTCGCGTTCTGCGCCCGGCCCGAG
Source organism: Nonomuraea sp. NPDC050643 (assembly GCF_040654715.1). Classification (NCBI taxonomy): domain Bacteria; kingdom Bacillati; phylum Actinomycetota; class Actinomycetes; order Streptosporangiales; family Streptosporangiaceae; genus Nonomuraea; species Nonomuraea sp. NPDC050643. Next base: position 119,742 of record NZ_JBFAIM010000029.1, read on the forward strand.
GCGCACGCCGCGGCGATGTCCTACGCCGCCGCGTACCTGGTCGGATCGGGCGGCTCGCCTGCGGGGGCGGACCTCACCGCCGAGTCCTCGCGCCGGGCCCGGGGGTTCGCCGTGTGGGCGGGGCTGCGGGAGCTGGGGCGCGATGGGGTGGCGGCGCTGGTCGACCGCTGCTGCGCGCTGGCCCGCCGGTTCGCCGAGGGCCTGACCTCGGCCGGGTTCGAGGTGGCGAACGAGGTCGTGCTCAACCAGGTGCTGGCCGGCTTCGGCGACGACGCCCGCACCGACCGGGTGGTGGCGGCGGTGCAGGCGGACGGCACCTGCTGGGCGGGCGGTACGACCTGGCGGGGGCGACGGCTGATGCGGATTTCGGTGTCGAACGCGACGACGACGGAGGCGGACGTGGACCGGTCGGTCGCCGCGATCGTCCGGCTCGCGAACCAATGCCGGTAAACGCGGCTCACGGATCGACGCCGGGAAACGTGTCCGGGAGTGTCTTGCGCGGCCGGTCAGTCAGAAGCGGCCGGGCGGTCAGAAGTGGTCCGCCGCGATGACGGCCGCGGCGAACGCCTCCGGGGCCTCCTGCGGGACGTTGTGGCCGACGCCCTTCAGGGTCCTGTGCTCGTACGCGCCCGTGAACTGGCCACGGTAGGACGCGCCGCCCCCGGCGGCGGTGAACGGGTCGAGGTCGGCGTCGAGCGTGATCGTGGGCACGGAGATCTTCGGGGCCGCGGCGAGCCGCCTCTCGATGGCGTCGTAGCGGGGCTCGCCCCTGGCCAGGCTCAGCCGCCAGCGGTAGTTGTGGATCACGATGGGCACCCAGTCGGGATTGGTGAACGCCGCCGCGGTGCGCTCGAAGGTGGCGTCGTCGAACTTCCACGTCGGCGAGACGCTCGTCCAGATGAGCCGGACGAAGTCGTCTCGATGCTCTTCGAGGCCGAGCCGCCCCCGTTCCGTGGCGAAATAGTACTGGTACCACCAGGCGTGCTCGGCCTGCGGCGGCAGCGGCTTCTTGTTCGCCTCCAGGTTGGTGATCAGGTAGCCGCTCACGGAGACGAGGGCCTTGCAGCGCCCCGGCCAGAGCGCGGCGATGATGTCGGCCGTCCGCGACCCCCAGTCGAAGCCCGCGAGGACCGCCTTGTCGATCTTGAGCGCGTCCATCAGCGCGACGATGTCGAGCGCGATCGCCGCCTGCTGGGCGTTGCGGAAGGTCCTGCTCGACAGGAACCGCGTCGCGCCGTGCCCACGCAGGTAGGGGACGATCACCCGGTATCCGCGCGCCGCCAGCAGGGGCGCCACGCCGGCGTAACTGTGGATGTCGTACGGCCACCCGTGCAGCAGGATGACCACGGGGCCGCCGGACGGGCCCGACTCGGCGTACCCGATGTCCAGCACACCCGCTTTGACGTGCTTCAACGCGTCCGCGGAGACGGGCAGCACGGGCAGCGCCGCGGCGGCCGTCCCGCCGATCATCATTTTGGCGAAGGTACGCCTGTCCATGGCGATCACCTTTCCCGCAGACCCCCCGACCCTGCCCGACTACCCTCGTCGCGCCCCGGTACGCGACGTCCGGGCCTCGGCCGGCACACCCTTCTGCCCGACAAGTCATGACTTTCTCCGATTTTCGGCGAAAGAGTATGGGCAAGCTGAAGATATCGCTTTATATTACGGCGCAGAGCAGCATTACTCCCTCCGCCTTCCAGCGAATGAGCCCCGGCATCCGCCGATGGATCGCGTCATCCGGCGATGCCGTACCACCCCCCACCGACGCCGAACGCGGCGCCCTCGCCGAGATTGGGACAGGTCATGCGGAAGTTACCCCTGTTATCCGTCTTCCTGATCATCACGCTCCCCTTCCTGGTCGCACCCGCTCCAGCGCACGCGGCGGTGCCGCCACAGGAGCCGGGTGTCACCCTGCGCACCTACGACGTCCAGGTCGAGCTGTCCAAGCTCTGCACGCTCAAGAGCGGCCAGACGCCCAACGTGGACAAGCTGATGCCCACGATCGACTGGACCTCCGACGCCGACTTCGGCCTGACCGACATGTTCGTCACCGAGGCCATCGGGAACATCAACGTCCCCACAGCGGGCACGTACGAGTTCCGGCTCACCAGCGACGACGGCTCCCGGCTGCGCATCGACGACACCGTGGTGATCACCAACGACGGGCGGCACGCGCCGATCGCCATCGACGGCATGATCACGTTGACCGCCGGCTACCACGCGCTGCGCGTCGACCACTTCGAGCACCTGTACGGCCAGCAGCTCAAGCTGGAGTGGAAGCCCCCGGGATCCTCCGCGTTCACCCTCGTCCCGAACTCGGTGCTGAGCACCGACGCGGGCGTGGTGCGGGTCACCGCCCCCGGCCGCAAGGAGTGCGAGAGCGGCGCCGACTCCCCCGGCGACGGGCTGCCGCTGCAGTCCGTACACCCCGACTTCGCGCTCACCAACCTGCGTCCGGCCGGTTTCGAGCCGCAGGTGAGCGCGATGGACTGGCTGCCCGACGGCCGGCTGGCGATCGCCACCTGGGGCGGCTCGGAGACCAAGACCGGCGAGGTGTACCTGCTCGGCAACGTCATGGGCAGGGTCTCGGCCGCGCAGGTGACCCCCAAGAAGATCGCGAGCGGGCTGCAGGAGCCCATGGGCATCAAGTACGTGGACGGCAAGCTCTACGTCTCGGAGAAGTCGCGGCTGGTGGAGCTGAACGACACCAACGGCGACGAGGTCACCGACAGTCTCAGGACCGTGGCGACCTGGCCGTTCGGCGGCAACTTCCACGAGTTCGCGTTCGGGCTGCTCTACCGTGACGGCCACTTCTACCTCAACCTCTCCGTCGCCATCAACTACGGCGGCGCCACCACCGACCCGCAGCCGGCGCGGGACCGGGGCACGACCATCAAGATCAACAAGGCCACCGGTCAGATCGAGTACCTCGCGGGCGGCCTGCGCACGCCCAACGGGATCGGCTGGGGCCCGGAGGACGAGCTGTTCGTCGCGGACAACCAGGGCGGCTGGCTGCCGGCCTCGAAGCTGGTGCACATCAAGAAGGACCGGTTCTTCAACCACTACACCAATCCTGACGGCCGGTTCGACAACAACCTCGTGAGCGAGCCCGTGCTGTGGCTGCCGCACAACGAGATCGCCAACTCCCCCAGTACGCCGCTGCTCATGAAGCAGGGCAGGTTCGCGGGGCAGATGCTGTTCGGCGACGTCACCTACGGCGGCATCCAGCGGGCCTACCTCGAGAAGGTCAACGGCGAGTACCAGGGCGCGGTCTTCCGTCTCACCCAGGGCCTCGAGGCGGGGGTCAACCGGATCAGCCTCGGACCCGACGGCGCCATCTACGCCGGCGGTCTGGGCGCCGGCGGGAACTGGGGCCAGCCGGGCAAGCTCACCCACGGCCTGCAGAAGCTGACCCCGTCCGGCGACAAGGCGTTCGACATCCTGAAGATGAGCGCGGTCGAGGGCGGCTTCGAGCTGGAGTACACCGAGCCGCTGTCCGCGGAGACCCTGGCGTCGCTGGCGGCCAGGTACCAGGTCACCCAGTGGCGCTACGTCGCGGCATCCACCTACGGCGGCCCCAAGGTGGACGAGGAGTCGCTGACCGTCACCTCCGCGGAGCCGTCCCTGCGGGGCAAGAAGGTCACGCTCAAGATCGCGGGGCTGAAGCCGGGGCGGGTGGTGTACCTGCGCTCGCCACGTCCGTTCCGCTCGGCGTCGGGGCAGTCTCTGTGGAGCACCGAAGCCTGGTACACGCTCAACTCGCTGGTCGGTGGCCCGGTGACGGACACCACGTACGAGGCGGAGAGCGCGTCGCACAGCGGCGGCGCGAAGCTGAACACCGACCACGGCGGCTACTCGGGGGCCGGCTTCGTCGACAACTACCAGGCCGTGGGCGCGTCCACGCAGTTCGCCGTACGGGCGGCCGAGGCCGGCACGTACCACGTGGGCCTGCGCTACTCCAACGGCCCGAACCCCGCGCCCGGCACCAAGTCGCTGAGCGTGTACGTCAACGGCGCCAAGGTCAGGCAGGTCCCGCTGCCCTCCACGGAGACGTGGGAACAGTGGGCCACCCGGGTCGAGCCCCTGGTGTTGAAGGCCGGCGCCAACACCGTCGCCTACAGGTACGACACCGGTGACGCGGGCCACGTCAACCTGGACTCCCTCACCGTGGCCGCGCGACCGGTGCTCGAGGCCGAGAACGCCGCGCTGGGCGGTGGCGCTCAGGTGAACACCAACCACCAGGGCTACACCGGCACGGGCTTCGTCGACGGCTACTGGACCGCGGGCGCGAGCACCTCGTTCACCGTGCAGGCGGACTCGGCAGGCAGGCACAACGCCGGCCTGCGCTACGCGTCCGACGTCGGCACGTCGCTCAGCGTGTACGTCAACGACACCAAGGTCAGGCAGGTACGGCTGGCCGCCACCGGCGGCTGGGACGACTGGGCCGTCCAGACCGACGCGCTCGACCTGAGGCAGGGCGCGAACAAGATCACCTACAGGTACGACACCGGCGACGCCGGCAGGCTCAACCTCGACCACCTCACCGTGTCGAAGGCACAGCGGATCACGTTGTTCGACGGGTCCGGCCTGGCGGCGTGGGAGAAGCGGTCGGGCGGAGCGGCGACCTGGCCGATCGAGAACGGCTCCATGGAGTCCTACGGCGGCGACATCCGCACCCGGCAGACGTACGGCGACTTCAAGCTGCACGCCGAGTGGTACGAGCCGGACTACCCGCCGGAGGTGACCGGGCAGCAGCGCGGCAACAGCGGCATCTTCCTCCAGGAACGCTACGAGGTGCAGGTCCTGGAGTCGTTCGGTGACACCACCCCGGCCGCCAACGAGGCGGGCTCGATCTACTCCAAGCGCGCGCCCGACCGCAACATGGCCACCGCCTCGGGGACGTGGCAGACCTACGACATCACCTTCCGCGCGGCCCGTTACACACGGGCGGGGGTGAAGGTCGACAACGCGCGGGTGACGGTCGTCTGGAACGGCGTGGTGGTGCACAACGACGTGGCCATCGACGGCGGCACCGGCGACCACATCCCGGAGAGCGCGGCGTCGGGCGGGATCCGCCTCCAGGATCACGGCGACGCCGGGGCGAACCCTCGGTTCCGCAACGTGTGGATCGAACCCGTCACCTCCTGACGTCAACCGGCCCGGCAGGCCGTCCCGCCTTCGCGCGTGGGCGGCCTGCCCGCTTATGTCCAAATAGTGTGATCTGTCGCACTTCAGATACTGAAACATTGCAGATTATGAAAGTTCCTCTCTATCCTCGACAGTGTGACGATCGTGGACAGCCCTGACGAGCTCGGCCGGAGGGACCGCAAGAAGCTCGAGACCCGTGCGGCGCTGGAGCAGGCCGCCCTGACGCTGGTGGCCGAGCGCGGCTTGGCGGGGGTCACGGTGGAGGACATCGCCGAGGCCGTGGACGTCTCCTCGCGCACGTTCTTCAACTACTTCCCGGCCAAGGAGGACGCGCTCATCGGCCAGGGCCCGGCGTCCGCCGCCGAGCTGAGCGAGCGGCTGGCGGCCCTGCCCGCGGACGTGCCCGTCCTGGAGGCGCTGCGGCTGATGTCGCGGGCCGAGGCCGAGCACGTCCAGGAGCGGCGCGAGCAGTGGCTGCTGCGGCTGAAGGTGTTCGAGCAGAACCCGTCGCTGCTCCCGCGGCTCGTCGCCGGCGGCAGCGAGACCGAACGCGCCGTGACGGCCACCGTCGCCCGCCGGTGCGGCGTCGAGCCGGGCACGAGCGGCTATCCCGAACTGGCCACCGCGGCGGCCATGGCCGCCTTCCGGGTGGCGATGATCCGCTGGAGCGCCGCGGACGGCCGCCCCGCGCTGGCCGACCTGGTCGACGAGGCCTTCTCCCAGCTCGCCGCGGGGCTGCCCAATCCGTGACCGCCCCGGTCACCCCTTTCGATCGTCCCGTACACGTTTCCGTCGAGCCGGCGCCGCCGCAGAACCCTGCGGCGGTGCCGGTCCCTGCCTGAGAGAACGAGGAGAGATGACCTCTACCAGCGCGCCGCCCGAGCCCGCGGCCGCGGCGCCCACGTCCAGAAGGAAGGTCCTGCAGGCGCTGTCGGGGCTGATGGTGGGCATGTTCGTGTCCATCCTCGCCTCGACCGTCGTGGCCAACGCCCTGCCACGGATCATCACCGAGCTGCAGGGCACGCAGACCGTCTACACCTGGATCGTCACCGCGGAACTGCTGGCCATGACGGCGACGGTCCCGCTCTGGGGCAAGATGGCCGACCTGTACAACAAGAAGCTGCTGATCCAGCTCTCGCTGGGACTGTTCGTGGTGGGCTCGCTGATCGCGGGCCTCACCCCGAACGTGGAGATCCTCATCGTCAGCCGCGTCGTCCAGGGCGTCGGCGCCGGCGGCATGACCGCGCTGGCCATGATCGTGATGGCCGCCATGATCCCGCCGCGTGAGCTCGGCCGCTACGCCGGCATCTTCGGCGCCGTGTTCGGCGTCGGCACCGTCGCGGGCCCGCTCATCGGCGGCGTGCTCGTGGACACCTCCTGGCTCGGCTGGCGCTGGTGCTTCCTCATCGGCGTGCCGTTCACGATCCTGGCCATCGTCCTGCTGCAGCGCACCCTCGAACTGCCGGTGGTCCGCAAGGACGTCAAGGTCGACTACCTGGGCGCGCTGCTCATCACGGTGGGCGTGTCCACCCTGCTGATCTGGTCGTCGCTGGCGGGCAACCAGTTCGCGTGGGGTTCCTGGCAGACCGCCGCGCTCGTCGGCGGCGGCGTGATCATCCTGGCGCTGGCCGTCTGGGTGGAGTCGCGGGCGGCCGAGCCGATCATCCCGCCGTCCATCTTCAGGAACCGCACCGTCGCCCTCGCCACCGTGGCCAGCGTACTGGTCGGCGTGGCCATGTTCGGCGGCACGGTCTTCCTGTCGCAGTACTTCCAGGTGGCGCTCGGCAAGTCGCCGACGGTCGCCGGCCTGATGAGCCTGCCGATGGTGTTCGGCCTGCTGATCTCCTCCACCGTGGCGGGCCAGCTCATCACCAAGTGGGGCCGCTGGAAGGGCTTCCTGGTGGCCGGCGGCGTCGTCATGCTCGGCGGGATGGGCCTGCTCAGCACCATCGACGGCCAGACCGGCACGGTGCTGCTCGGCGTCTACATGGCCGTGCTCGGCATCGGCGTGGGCATGCTCATGCAGAACCTCGTCCTCGCCGCCCAGAACGACGTGCCGGCCCACGACCTGGGCGCCACCACCTCGATGCTGACCTTCTTCCGCAGCATGGGCGGCGCGGTCGGTGTCAGCGCGCTGGGCGCGGTGCTGGCCAACCGGATCACCACGCTCATGGCGGAGAAGCTCGGCCCGACGGCCGCCGCCGGTGGGGGCGGCGACAGCCACGCCGTGCCCGACATCTCCAAGCTGCCGGCTCCCGTCGTCCGCGTCGTCCAGGACGTGTACGCGACCGCCACCGCGGAGCTGTTCCTCATCGGCGTCCCCCTCACCGCGCTCGCGCTGGTGGCGGTGCTGTTCATCAAGGAGAAGCCGCTCAACACCCTGTCGGGCGAGGAGCGGCTGGCCCGGGAACGCGCCACGGCCGCCGGCCACTGAGCGTTCGCGAGCCCCGGGGAGTTACCGCCAGTTGTGCGGTGAGCGTTTGAGGGTGTAGGCCGCCTGTGGCAGGTCGTCCCGGGTGCGGATCATCCAGCCGGCGAGATCGGTGGTGAGGCGGGCGCGGACTTCGGCGAGCGCGGGATCGTCGTACCGGTCGTCCAGCTCCGCGGGGTCGGCGTCCAGGTCGTAGAGTTCTCCGGTGCCGCGTTCGTCCAGGAGCAGTTTCCACTGCGCGCGCCGGAGCATCACCGTCGTCCCCGACTGGGTGACGGTGTTGAGCTCGTCGAAGGTGCGGCCCTCGTAGGGGAAGTGCAGCGGCGGGCGCTCGTCGACGCCGTACGACCGCCCGCCGAAGCCGCGTTCACCGTACGCGCTGGCGAACTCCTCGGCCGGGTAGGGCGCCCCGGTGAGCACGGGCCACAGGCTGCGGCCCTGCACACCGGGCGGGATCTCCACGCCGAGGGCGCCGCAGACCGTCGGGAACAGGTCGGCGAGCGAGACGAAGTCGGTGCCGTTGACCGCCGCTCGCACGCCCGGCCCGGCCACCGAGAACGGGATGCGCATCAGGCTCTCGGACATGCCCGCGCCCTTGCGTTGCAGCCCGTAGTCGCCGGTGTAGTCGCCATGGTCGGCGACGAAGAACACCAGCGTGTCCGCGTCCCGCCCGCGCTCGCGCAGGTGCGCGAAGAACCGGCGGAGCTGGTCGTCGATGAGCCGGAGCATCCCGCAGTAGTTGGCGCGGTAGCGCCGCCATTCGGCGTCGTAGCCGGGCCGCTTCTCCTCGATCAGCCGGCGCAGCCAGAGGTAGGCGCCGCCCTTGCGCTCGGCGCCCTCGGGCCCGGCCAGCCGCTCGGGCACCTGGTCCGGCCCGAAGAGGCTGAAGTACGGCTCCGGGACCTGGTAGGGGTTGTGCGGCTCCGGGAACGACAGCCAGGTGAGGAACGGCCGGTCGGCGGGCGTCCGGTCGACCGCGCTCATCGCGTCGGTGACGATCCGGTACGGAAACTGGCACTCCAGCGGGAACGGTGTCGGCTCAGGGCTGACCGAGTGGTCGAGCGCGCCGAGCCACTCCTCGAATCGGGCCTGGTCGGGCGCCGCGGCGCCGTCCGGGCCGCGGTCGTGCCAGTAGGGCGCGGCGAAGGTGTCGAAGTCGGCGGGCTGCCGGTGGAAGTGCGTCTTGCCCGCCAGGTGCAGCGCGTACCCGGCGTCGCGGAGCACGTCCACGAGGTCGGCGCCGCGCAGCACGTGCCGCGCGGCGCTGTTCTGCCGGACCCGGTGCGCCGACGGGTAGCGTCCGGTGAGCAGGCTGACCCGGGCGGGCACGCACAGCGGCGACGTGGTGTACGCCCGCCGGAACTGGACGCCGGTGCCCGTCAGCTCGTCGAGGAAGGGCATGGTGTCCAGGGGGAAGCCGCTCGCGGCCGTCCAGCCGGCGCGTTGCTGGTCGGTCATGATCAGCACGATGTTCGGTCGGTTCACAGGGGGTCGGGCCTCCGGTCAGCGCTTGGCGTACATCGGCTTGAGGTAGTCCGTCCGCGGCTTCCAGTTGGGGAAGGCGAAGTCGTCCAGGCCGACCTGCGCGCCCTTGCCCTTGGCCGCCGCGATCGCCGCGTCCCGCTGCCTGGCGCTGTCGCTGGACAGCTTGGTCAGCGCCGCGCGGACGTCGGTGACATCGCCGGTGAGCGCGCCCTGGACGATGTCCCCGAGGGTGGGGAGCACCGGCTTGGACTCGATCTGCACCCGCTGGACGTCCCTGTTGCCGGCGACCGGTTCGGGGGCGAGGAAGACGCTCTCCTTGAACCAGCCGACCAGCTTCTTGTAGGCGGGGTGCGCCTGGGACCGATCGACCACGTCGATGTCGCGCGGCGGCTGCGACATGGTGCCGGCGACCCGGAGCGAGTATTCCTCCGTCGTGAAGTGCTCGCTGAGCAGCTTGTTCGCCGCCGCGGCCTTCTTGCTCGTCGACGACAACCAATAGTCCCCCGGCTGCGGCACATGGTACGTGGCCACGCTGACGCCCGCGTCGGGCACCAGGATCGGCCCCACGCCGAGCTTCTCCCCGAACTCCGGCGTGTCCTTCAGCGCCACGCCGGGGCACCACGGCCCGTCGAAGTAGTAGGCCGCGATCCCGGCGGTCCACCGGGCCCGTGCCACGTCGTCGACCCAGGAGTTCGCCCCCGGCACCAGCACCTTGTCCTGGCGCAGCGCGAGCAGGAACTCGATCACGTTGAGGTACTCGTCGGCGTGGAAGGCGTACTCGCCGCTCTTGTAGAGCACCCCGCCGCCCCCGGCGAACCCGGCCGCCTGCGCCAGGTCGTGGACCTGCTCGCCCAGCCGCTGCGGCATGCCGATGTTCCACACCCAGCCGTAGGTCTCGCCGCCGGCCGAGCCCCGCACCGCGCGGGCCGCGGCCCGGAACTCGTCGTAGGTCTTCGGCGGCGCCTGCGGGTCCAGCCCGGCGCGGGCGACCAGCTCCGTGTTGAACCACGTCACCGCGGAGTAGGTCTGATGGCTGAAGATGGGGAACGCGTAGATCTTGCCGTCGAAGACGTGCAGGCCCTCGATGAGCGAGTCCTCGACCCGGGCCTTCGCCTCGTCGGTGAGGGTCAGCGGCTGAGACCACCCGGCGGCGACGAGCGCCGCGGCGGGCAGGTTGAGCCCCGCGTTGGTGCGCAGGTCCGGCAACTGACCGCTCTGCTTGGCCAGTTGCAGCGCCTGACCCATCTTCGCCGGGTTGTAGTAGGTGTACTGCACGGGAACGCCGCCGGGGCTCTTGGCGAACGCGGCGAAGATCTCCGCCTTCGCCTTCTGGAGCTGGTTCTGGTGGTCCCACCAGGTCAGCGAGCCGCCGCCGGCACCGCCGGCGGAGCCACCGCCCGCGCCGCACGCTCCGGTCGCCGTCGCGACGGCCAGGGTACCCGCCGCGGCGAGGAATCCCCGCCGTGTCATCGCGGTCATCGGTCCTGCCTTTCACCCCCGCGGCCGTGAAGGTCTCGTAAAGCAATGTTGCCGCGTGGCAAATTCATTCTTGCCACGCGGCATGCCGCGCGGCAAGACTCTTCTTCAGCAACTTGGTGTCATCGACTCCCGACTGGAGGGTGAACGACTGTGGTGACACAACGTGACGTGGCGCGGCGAGCGGGAGTCTCGGTGCGTACCGTCTCCAACGTCGTGAACGGCTTCGCCTACGTGGCGGAGGAGACCCGCGCACAGGTCCAGCGGGCCCTGGACGAACTCGACTACCGGCCCAACGTCGCGGCGCGCAGCCTGAACCGGGGGCGGTCCGACCTGCTGGCCCTCGTGCTGCCGCTGGACGTGCCGTACTTCACCGAGCTGGCCGCCCACGTGGTGGACCGGGCCGAGGAGCGCGGGTACACGGTGCTCATCGACCGCACCGCGGGGATGGCCGAGCGGGAGCGGCAGATCGTCATGCGGCGAGACCGGTCGGCCCTCTTCGACGGGTTCATCTTCAGCCCGTCCAGCCTGACCGCGGACGAGCTGCGGCGCTGGGCGGGCAAGTGCCCGGCGGTGATGCTGGGCGAGATGCGGGTGGACGGCGTGGACCACGTCGCCATCGACGACACCGCCGCGGCCAGGTGCGCGACGGCGCACCTGGC
>NZ_JBFAIM010000030.1:0-130592 GCF_040654715.1 Nonomuraea sp. NPDC050643
ACCCCGCTCTCCCGATCTGGCCGGCCGGCCAGGGGCCGGTGGCGGCGGTGGCCGGTGCGGTGGCCGGTGCGGTCGACGTGGCGCGCGGGGTCAGGGTGATGCGGAGCCGGGCGAGCACCGCGACGACCGTCGCGACGATGCCCAGCGCGCCGAGGATCACCCCCGTGAGGGCCGCGACGGACGCACCAGGCCCGAACTCGGCCATTCTGAAGGCGTAGTCGTACTGAAGCCCCGCGAGCGTCTCTGTGGAGCGCTCAGGGCCTCCGCGCGTGAGCACCATCCCGATGGAGAACGTCTGGAGCCCCACGGCCACCGTGGCGAGCGCGACGAGCGCCCCGACCGCGAGCATGGCGGGCACGACCGTGCCGCCGCGCAGAACGGGCAGGAAGGCCATCACCGCCAGCGCGCACACCACCCCGAACGTGGCGGCCCCGACGATCAGCCGGAGCGTTCCAGGCGCGGTGGCGGGCTCGCGCAGCCCCTCGGCCAGCGTGGTGATCCCGGAGGCGTCGGGCATGACCCAGCGCATCCAGGCGCCCGCGACGGCCACCGGCGAGAACGTGACGACGGCCAGCGACAGCACGATCCGCCCGGCCCGCCGCGCCCATGTGCCCGCCCGGTCGAGCGCCAGGGCCAGCAGCGGCCCGACGACCAGGGCGACGAGCAGCGGGATGAGGGTGAGCGAGAACGTGAACCCCAGCGCCCGCCAGAACCCGCTCTCGCCCAGCAGGTCGGTGTAGTTGGCCGTCCCCACGAACGCGCTCTCCTTGAGGATGCCGCCGCTCTGGAAGCTGAGCCAGATCGTCTGGACGGTCGGCAGCACCAGGGAGATCAGGGTGCCGAGCAACGCCGGCGCGGCCAGCAGCCAGCCGAGCGCGGGAGAGAACGCCTGTGGAGGGGTGGGGGAGGTCACGTCGTCCGACCCTACGCTGCCCCGGCACCCTCTCGCATCCGAAGAAACCCACCCGGGCAGCTTCGGCGGCTCAGGCGCGGGCGGCGACCGCGCAGGGGATCCGCGCACGACCGAGGGCCCGGCGGAACCGGGCCCTCAGTGGTCTCGATCGGGGTTACTCGGCGTCGAGGCTGGCCAGGACGGCGTCGCTGACGTCGAAGTTGGCGAAGACGTTCTGGACGTCGTCGCTGTCCTCCAGCGCGTCGATGAGGCGGAAGACCTTCTTGGCCCCGTCTTCGTCGAGCGGCACGCTCATCGTGGGCAGGAAGCTCGACTCGGCCGAGTCGTAGTCGATGCCCGCCTCCTGCAGCGCCTTGCGCACCGGCACCAGGTCACCGGCCTCGGAGACGACCTCGAACGACTCGCCCAGGTCGTTGACCTCCTCGGCGCCCGCGTCGAGCACGGCCATCAGGACGGTGTCCTCGTCGAGCTCGTCCTTGGGGACGATGACGACGCCCTTGCGGTTGAACATGTACGACACGGACCCGGGGTCGGCCAGCGAGCCGCCATTGCGGGTCAGCGCGACGCGGACCTCGGAGGCCGCGCGGTTGCGGTTGTCGGTGAGGCACTCGATGAGCACCGCGACACCGCCGGGCGCGTAGCCCTCGTACATGATGGTCTGCCAGTCGGCGCCGCCCGCCTCCAGGCCCCCGCCACGCTTGCGGGCCCGCTCGATGTTGTCGTTGGGCACCGAGTTCTTCTTCGCCTTGAAGATGGCGTCGAAGAGGGTGGGGTTGGCGTCCGGGTCAGGGCCACCGGTCCGGGCCGCCACTTCGATGTTCTTGATGAGCTTCGCGAACAGCTTGCCGCGCTTGGCGTCGAGCGCGGCCTTCTTGTGCTTCGTCGTCGCCCATTTGGAGTGGCCGGACATTACCTAGAGCTCCCTCACCATGTCTACGAAGTAACGGTGCACGCGTACGTCCCCGGTGAGCTCGGGATGGAACGACGTAGCGAGCAACGGCCCTTGACGGACCGCGACGATCCTATCCCCAGGCTCGGCCCTGCCCAGCACTTCGACATCGGCGCCGACGGATTCGACCCAGGGCGCACGGATGAAGACGGCGTGCACCCGCTCCCCCGCGAAGAGCAGATCCTCCTCGAAGGAGTCGACCTGACGGCCGAAGGCGTTGCGCCTGACCACCATGTCGATGCCGCCGATCGTCTGCTGGCCGGCGACGCCGTCCTCGATCCTGTCGGCCAGCATGATCATGCCGGCGCAGGAGCCGTAGGCGGGCATGCCCTCCTTGATCCGCATCCGCAGCGGCTGCAGCATGTCGAAGGTCTCGGCGAGCTTCCACATCGTGGTGGACTCCCCGCCGGGGATGACCAGGCCGTCGACCGCGTCCAGCTCGGCGGGCCTACGTACGGCGGTGGCCGACGCGCCCACCTCCTGAAGCATGCGCGCATGCTCGCGCACGTCTCCCTGGAGAGCGAGTACACCGATCGTGGGCACAGTCGATCCTTCCGTCCGGGTGCGGGTTCAGACAATTCAACACCAGGGCGGCCCGGCATCTTCCTACAGGGCCACCCTGATGTGGACGGGCTTGTGGTCGGACAGGGTGACCGCGCGCTCGACGTGGCAGCCGAGCACGCTGCCCTTGGGCGCGAACAGGTAGTCGAGCTTCCTGCCCTCCCTGGTCCACCGTCCGGTACGCCGCGCGCCCCGCTGGTCGCACTCCTGGTAGGCCCGGTAGACGCGGGCGACCGCGCGGCGGCCGGCGGCGGCGCCGTACCCGCTGTCGGGCGGGGAGACGTTGAGGTCGCCGCCGAGTATCGTCCGGTATCCGGGCCGGGCGGCCACCTTGAGCAGCCGGTCGATCTGCCTGGTGCGGTAGGGGGCGCCCGGCTGCCGGTCGTCGTAGGCGGCGCCGGAGGACAGGTGGGTGCCGCAGGCGCGCACCTTCTCGGCGGGGATGGTGGCGCAGATCGCGGCCCGTCCGACGTACCAGGGCGGGGCGGGCAGCGGGTGGGTCTCGAACGTGACGGCGTCGCCCATCACCGCCACCGCGATGCTCTGCGCGCCGCGCGGGCGGCCGAGACGGTCGGGGTGGCAGGCGTACGGGGCGCCGCCGGCGCCGGGCAGGCCCCAGGAGCCGACCGTCCAGTTCCGCCGTGTGCGCCGCTCGAGCCAGAGTTCGAGGGTGCCGGCCGCGCCCGTGCAGAACTCCTGAAGGAAGATCACGTCGGATCGGCCGATCGCGTACCGGCCGATGTTCTCGGCCAGTTCGAGCGCGCTCGCGCGGTAGAAGCGGCAGCCGGAGTTGGTTCCGGTGCAGACGTTCCACGTCATGACCGACCACGTCCTGACCGGCCACGTCCTGACCGGCCACGCCATGACCGATACCTGCGCGGGCGCGGGGGCCACGAGGGCTCCCGCCACGAGCAGCAGCACGTGTCCCACCATGGTGGGACATCCAATCACAGAGGCGCGGGCTCGGCGTCGTGGAGCGTGTGGCCGGCGTCCACGCGGGCCAGGGAGCGCAGGTGGTGGCGCCGGGTGTGGAGGACGAGCATGCCGGCGCCGCAGCAGGCGGCGCCCAGCGCGTACGGCACGGCCAGGCCGATCTCCTCCCCGAGCTTGGTCGCGATGAACGGGGCCAGCGCGCCGCCCATCCAGCGCACGAAGTTGTAACCGGCGGAGGCGACGGGCCTGGGCGCGTCGGAGACCTCCATGGCCGACTCGGTGAACACGGTGTTGTTCAGGCCGATGGGGATGCCGGACAGGACGGTGCACACGATGATTCCGACGTGGATTCCGGCGGGCCCGGAAATCGCGATGCCGATCTGGAGGACGGCGAGCAAGGCCAGCGACAGGTGCAGCACGTTCACCGAGCCGATCCTGCGCTGCAGCGGCGGCGCCCCGAAGACCGAGGCCAGCGCCACGCAGACGCCCCAGCCGAAGAAGACCGAGCCGATGCCGTACGGGGACATGCGCAGGATGAACGGGGTGAACGCCAGGATCGTGAAGAAGGCGAAGTTGTAGAACAGCGCGGTGAAGGCGGTCGTGGACAGTCCGCCGTGGGCGAGAGCCCTGATGGGGGCCGACAGCCGGGTCTTGACGGCCGGCTTGGGCGTGGTCCTGAGCAGCGTGGCGATCAGCGCGAAGCCGGCCGCCATGAGCGTGGCGGTGCCGAAGAACGGGGCCCGCCAGTTCCAGTCGCCGAGCAGGGCGCCGACGAGGGGGCCGGCGGAGATGCCCAGGCCGAGCGCGGCCTCGTACAGGATGATGGCCGACTCGGCGCCGCCGCTGGCGGCGCCGACGATGACGGCCAGCGCGGTGGCCACGAACAGGGCGTTGCCCAGGCCCCAGCCGGCGCGGAAGCCGACGAGCTCGGCGACGCTGGTGGAGGTGCCGGCCAGCGCGGCGAACACGATCACCAGGGCCAGCCCGGCCAGCAGCGTGCGCTTGCCACCGACGCGGCTGGAGACCCAGCCGGTGATCAGCATGGCCACGGCCGTCACCAGGAAGTAGCTGGTGAACAGCAGCGACACCTCACTCGGTGTGGCGTGCAGGCCCTGGGCGATGGAGGGGAGGATCGGGTCGACGAGCCCGATGCCCATGAAGGCCACGACCGCGGCGAACGCGGTGGCCCAGACGGACATGGGCCGGCGAAGGATTCCGCCGCCGGTTTGCATGGTGCTCCTTACCTATGAGCGGCGCCCCTTATGAGCGGCACTTGCGAACGGCACTCACGAGCGGCACTCACGAGCGTCCGAGTTTCGCCAGGACGGGCAGGGCGGCCGCGAGCGTGGCGCGCTCCTCCTCGGTGAGCGCGGCAAGTTCCCGGGTGAGGTGGCCGATCCTGGCCTGGCGTACGGCGCGCAGCCGCGCGCGGCCCTCGCCGGTGAGCTCCACCGTCCTGACCCGGGCGTCGGCGGGGTCGGATCCGCGGGCGACCAGGCCCGCGTCCTCCAGCCGGTTGATCTGGACGGTCATGGTGGGCAACTGCACGGCGTGCTCTTCGGCCAGCTCGGTCATCCGGCGGGGGCCGCCTTCGAGCGAGCCGAGGACGCCGTACTGCTGGCTGGTGACGGGCTGGCCGGCGACCGTGCGCCTGAGCAGGAGGACCAGGTGCCGCAGCACCGAGGAGACCTGCTCGGCCAGATGGGTGGGATCGTCCCTCATGGTTAGCCCAACTAACTTAGCCTGGCTAATATTCCGGCCCGAAAAGGGGCCGGCCACGCGGGCCGGCCCCTCAGAGGTGTTACGGGCGCTCGGTCTCCAGGCGGACGGTCTCCTCGACCGTCATCTGGTGACCGGTGCGCAGCGTCGGGTCCAGCGGGCGCAGGTACGTCTGCTGGACGCCCGGCACCTGGTCCTCGATGACGAACGTGGCCCGGGTGTAGACCCCGGCCCCCGGCGTCTGGACCTGGGGCACGACCTTGAAGTCGGCCGACATCTGGTCGCGCTCGATCTTGGTCAGCACGTATCCGCGCTGGTTGTTGTAGAACTTCAGGTGCGGGTTGATCGTCAGGAACGGGTGCTGCGCCGGGTCGGAGTCGGCGCCGTTGCCGCCCGTCGAGATCGACGTCGCCACCAGCTCCGAGCCCACCGACGGCCCGGTCGGGTCGTCATAGTCGAGCTTGAGGTCGCTCGCCCAGTGCGCGTGCACGTCGCCGGTCAGCACCACCGGGTTGCGGACCTGCGCGTCGAGCCAGCCCTGGGTGATGCGCCGGCGGGAGGCCACGTAGCCGTCCCAGGCGTCCTGCGAGGTGATCTTGGCGGGGCCGGCGTTGTTGTCACGCTGGGCGAAGAAGACCTGCTGGCCCAGGATGTCCCACTGCGCCCGGGAGTTGTGGAAGCCGTCGAGGAGCCAGGACTCCTGCTCGGCGCCCGTGATCGAGCGCGCCGGGTCGACGGCGGCCGGGCAGTCGCGGTAGCCGTCGCCGCAGCCCTGGTCGTCGCGGTACTGGCGGGTGTCGAGCATGTGGAACGTGGCCATCCGGCCCCACCGGACGCGCCGGTAGAGCTGCATGTCGATGCCGCGCGGGATCGAGGTGCGGCGCAGCGGCATGTTCTCGTAGTACGCCCGGAAGGCGGCCTCGCGGCGGCTCAGGAAGTCCGGCTGGGGCACCTCGGGCTTCTCGGGCACCTCGTCGGCCCAGTTGTTGTCCAGCTCGTGGTCGTCCCACACGACCAGCCACGGCGCGGCGGCGTGCGCGGCCTGGAGGTCGGGGTCGGCCTTGTACTGGGCGTGGCGCTGGCGGTAGGTGGCCAGCGTCTCGGTCTCCGGGCCCTCGTGGTGGCGGACGTTGCCGCCGGGGATGGTGTAGGTGTTCTTGGTGTACTCGTACTGGTAGTCGCCCAGGTGCAGGACCAGGTCGGGGTTCTCCTCGGCCAGGCGGCGGTAGGAGGTGAAGTAGCCGTGCTCGTACTGGGCGCAGGAGACGAACGCCATGGCCAGGGCGCCGCCGTACGACAGGGGGTGGGGGGCGGTGCGGGCGCGGCCGAGCGGGGAGACGTACGGGCCCACGCGGAAGCGGTACCAGTACTCGCTGTCGGAGCTCAGGCCCTGCACCTCGACGTGGATGCTGTGGCCCCACTCGGGCGCGGCCACGGCGACGCCGGAGCGGGCGACGCGGCGCCCGCCCTCGTCGCGGTACACCTGCCACTGGACGGTGAACGGCCGCTGCGGCATGCCACCGAAGCCGTCCTCGGCGAGCGGCTGCTGGGCCAGCCTGGTCCACAGCACGAAGCCCTCGTGGTCCGGGTCACCGCTGGCGACCCCGAGGGTGAACGGATCGGTACGCAGTCCGCGCGCGGCCAGGTCCCTGCCGGTCTCCACGGGGGGCTCCGGGTCGGCGTACGCGGCGTTGGCCGGGATCGCGGCGGCGGCGCCTGCCGCTAACCCCGTGACGAGGAAGTGCCTGCGGTTCAGCTTGGACACGTGTTGCTCCTGGGACGATCAGGGTGAGGGACGCCCCGTAGCCTGACTGAGGATCATGACTACGCGGTGAACACCACACAACACGAAAAAGGCGACATCCTTCGCGGATGTCGCCCATTTCGGCAATTATTGCCGTCACATGGTGGCGCCCCCGCCAGGCGAGGACCGTCGCCCCCCGCCTGCCGTAGGTGATCGTCTCACGCGGCCAAACCCCGTGACCTGCAACGACGCGCCGCGGCTACCAGCCGCGCTCGGCCAGGCGGTGCGGCTGCGGGATCTCGTCGACGTTGATGCCGACCATGGCCTCGCCCAGGCCGCGCGAGACCTTGGCGATGACGTCGGGGTCGTCGTAGAACGTGGTGGCCTTGACAATGGCCGCGGCGCGCTTGGCCGGGTCGCCCGACTTGAAGATGCCCGAGCCCACGAACACGCCCTCGGCGCCGAGCTGCATCATCATCGCGGCGTCGGCCGGGGTGGCGATGCCGCCCGCGGTGAACAGCACGACCGGCAGCTTGCCGCTCTTGGCGACCTCGGCGACCAGCTCGTAGGGGGCCTGCAGCTCCTTGGCGGCGACGTAGAGCTCGTCCTCGGGCAGCGAGGTGAGCCGCTTGAGCTCGCCGCGGATCGTGCGCATGTGGGTGACGGCGTTGGAGACGTCGCCGGTGCCGGCCTCGCCCTTGGAGCGGATCATGGCCGCGCCCTCGGTGATGCGGCGCAGCGCCTCGCCCAGGTTGGTGGCCCCGCACACGAAGGGCACGGTGAACTGCCACTTGTCGATGTGGTTGGCGTAGTCGGCCGGGGTCAGCACCTCCGACTCGTCCACGTAGTCCACACCCAGCGACTGCAGCACCTTGGCCTCGACGAAGTGACCGATGCGGGCCTTGGCCATCACCGGGATCGACACGGCGTTGATGATGCCGTCGATCATGTCGGGGTCGCTCATCCTGGACACGCCGCCCTGGGCGCGGATGTCGGCGGGCACGCGCTCGAGGGCCATGACCGCGACGGCTCCGGCGTCTTCGGCGATCTTGGCCTGGTCGGCTGTGACGACGTCCATGATGACGCCGCCCTTGAGCATCTCGGCCATGCCGCGCTTGACGCGGGCGGTTCCGGTGACGGGGGTGCTTTCTGGCGTGCTGCTGGACACGGTCATCCTCACGGGCTCTCACGGGCGGATCGGTAAGTTATCAAACCCATCGTAGGTCCTGAGGGACCCCTCCCCCGACATGCCAAGATGTCAGGATTCGTCACCGTATCTGTACAGCGTGGCGACGATCATGGAGCCGGCGAGGCCCTACGGGATGACGGGCTTGCGGCTGGCGAGGGCCACCCAGACCTGGCCGGGCGCGAAGTTCATCGGCTCGCCGCTCTCAGTCGTGAACGTCGTACCGGTGCCCTCGGATTCCCGCTCCCACTTCGCCTTGAAAGCTTTACCGTCGCGCAGCACGATCGCCGAGCCCTTGCCCGTGCTGTGCACCAGCGGGGTGTAGCTGTCGTTCTTGTCGTGGAACTCCGAGCGCTCGGTCTTGGTGTACTGGACGACGATCGTGGGCGCGCCCAGTTGCCCGCCCTCGGCGGCCATGTCCTTCTTGCCGTCCTGCCAGATCAGCCACTGGCCCTTCTCCTCCGACCAGGCGAAGGTGAAGCGCGCGGCGGGCCACTTGACCGTGAACGACTTGCGCTCCACCCCGCCCTCGGCCGGCGCGTCGCCGAAGGTGAAGCCGATGTCCTTGGCCTTGGTCGCCTTGGGCGCCTTGGACAGGAGCTGCTTGGTGTTGGCGAACAGGTTGTAGGGGGCGAAGCGGCCGGGCTGGCGGAAGTACGCGCCCGGGTTGCGCGTGTCGCCCACGTCGAACAGCGACGCCTCGGCGATGAACGGCAGCATCTTGGTCTGCGCGCCCGAGTAGGAGAAGGCCGGCTTGCCGAACTGCGGCGCGATGTGCAGGTCGGAGATGCGCGCGCTGCGCACCGGGCCCACCTTGGCGGGCAGCTTGGAGGAGAAGACGGCCATGAGGCGGGTCAGACCGGCCTCGACCTGCTCGACGTAGACGATGTCCGCGCTCTTGAGCCCGAGCTGCGGCTTGCCCGCGGCGGTGTTCTCGATCTTGACCGCCAGCACCGGTTTGAGCGTCTGGTACGGCTTGCCGGTGAACGGATGGGCGTTGACCTCCTCGACGGGCTCCTCGCTCGGCGCCGTCGTGGCGGCCTGCGGGGCCTGGCCCGGCGCCGGCTCGTCCGAGGAGCAGGCGGCGACGGGCAGCAGGACGGCCGCGCCGGCCAGCCAGATCGTGAACATCCGGGGTAGCCGCACCTGTAACTCTCCTCGCTTCAGCCCAGAAACGGAGGAAAGCTTACTGGCTTCCCCAAATCAGGTCATTCAGTTGCCATGGTCGCAGGCGGATTGTCATCAATTTCGAAGAATTGCGGGTATTCGGTGTGCCCGGCCAGGCGCAGGGTCCTGGCGAGCCAGCGGCGCTGGGCCGTACGGGTGACACCGACGGCGTTGTTGTAGAAGCGGCGCGAGTAGACCACCTTGGTCACGGCCGCGTCGAGCTCCTCCAGCAGTTCGGGGCCCCCGGGCGCCTCCGACAGCTTCTCCCTGAACCGCTCCTGGTCCACCGCCGCCCGCAGGGCCCGCGACAGGTCGCTCTCGGCGTGCTCGCGCTCTTCGGGCCCGGCCATCCTGGCCTCGTGGGCCGCGGCGGCCAGCACCAGCGAGGTGGCCGGGTCGAGCAGGCGCGAGCCGGCCAGCTCCAGCACGACGGCCCGGCGCCGCATCAGCGCGGCGTCGAGCGACTCCTGGGCCAGCTCGAGCCGGATGTGCATGCGGTCGAGCCGGCCCGCGCGCCAGGAGATGTAGACGGCCGTGAGCACGACGACGATGCCCACGATCAGCACGATCATGGTGGAGGTCACAGGTCTTCCGCCCTACTCAGCTCACGGGTCTTCTTCGGCTCACAGGTCTTCTTCGACGCGGCCGGCGCCGCTCGTGGTCACCGTCTCGTAGACGCGTACGACGTCGCGGGCGACCGTCGACCAGTCGTATTTCCTGACCGCCACCAGCGCCTCCTCGGCCAGCTTGACCCGGCGCTCCGGCGCGTCGAGCAGCGCGGCGGCCTCGCGCGCCAGCGAGCCGGGGTCGCCGTTGGCGAACAGCGCGCCCGCCTGCCCGTCGCCCAGCACCTTGCGGAAGGCGGGGATGTCGCTGGCCAGCACCGTCGCCCCGGACGCCATGGCCTCGGCCAGCACGATGCCGAAGCTCTCGCCGCGCGTGTTGGGCGCGCAGAAGACGTCCACCGAGTGGTACGCGCGGATCTTGTCGGCCTCGCTCACCATGCCCAGCACCGTCACCCGGTCGTGGTACGGCTTGCGCACCCGCTCGTAGACGTCCTTGGCGTCGCCGGGCCCGGCGATCAGCAGCTTCACGTCGGCTCGCTCGGCGGCCAGGGTGTTGAACGCGTCGAGCAGGATCGGCAGCCCCTTGCGCTCTTCGTCCATCCGCCCCAGGAAGCCGAGCGTGGAGCCGTCGGGCCCCCAGCCGTCGAGCGGCTCGGCCTCGGTGTAGCGGGAGACGGTGACGCCGTTCGGGATCAGCACCGTGTCGCCGCCGAACTGCTCGACCAGGCTCTTGCGTGCCGCGTCGGAGACCGCGATGCGGCCGCTCAGCTTCTCCAGCGCGCTGCGCAGCAGCGGCTCGGCCACCGCGATCGCCCGCGAGCGCGTGAACGAGGCGTGGAAGGTGGCCACGATCGGCCCCTTGGCCGCCCAGCAGGCCAGCACGCCCAGGCTCGGGATCAGCGGCTCGTGGATGTGCAGCACGTCGAAACCGCCCGTGCGCACCCACCGCCGCACCCGCGCCGCCGAGATGAACCCGAACGACATCCTGGCCACCGACCCGTTGTACGGCACCGGCACCGCCCTGCCCGCGCCCGTCACGTAGGGGGGCAACTCGTCGTCGTCGGCCGCCGGAGCGATCACCGACACGTCGTGGTCCTGCGCGATGAGCGCCTGGGCCAGGTCGTCGATGTGCTGCTTGACCCCGCCCGGCATGTCCCAGGAATAGGGGCAGACGATGCCGACCCTCATGGTCGCAGGTCTTCCAGCCAGAGCCGCTGCAGCATGTGCCAGTCCTCGGGATGCTCGGAGATGCCCTTCTCGAACACGTCGGCCAGACCCTGAGCGACCACCGCGACCTTCTCCTGCCTGGTGCCCTCGGCGGGGACGGGGACCTCCTCGTGGATGTGGATGCCCCAGTCGTCGCCCACGTTGTAGAGGATCGCCGGGAGCAGCGCGGCCCCCGTCTGGACGGCCAGCAGCGGCGGCCCGGCGGGCACCTTGGTCGCCGAGCCGAAGAAGCTCACCTCGATGCCGCCCTTGGTCAGGTCGCGCTCGGCGGGCAGGCAGACGACGCCGCCCTTGCGCACCCGCGTGGCCAGCGTGCCGAAGTTGTGGCCGTCGCCGCCGGTGAGCGGCAGCACCTCCATGCCGAGCCCTTCGCGGAAGGCGACGTAGCGGCGGAAGAGGGACTCGGGCTTGAGCCGCTCGGCCACGGTCGTGAACGGATGGCCCACGCCCACCAGCCACGCCCCGGCCTGGTCCCAGTTGCCCATGTGCGGCAGCGCCAGGACCACGCCCCGCCCGGCCGCCACGTTCTCGTGCACGTGCTCGGCGCCGATGGTGTGGGAGCGGCGCACGATCTCCTCGGTGCTCATCGACGGCAGCCGGAAGACCTCGTGGAAGTAGCGGAAGTAGGAGCGCAGGCCCGCCTTGCCGAGCTCACGCAGCTCCCTGCTGCCGGGGTCGAGGCCGGTCACCCTCGCCAGGTTGGACTCCAGCCGCAGCACCGACTTGCCCCGCCTGCTCCAGACCCGGTCGGCCAGGAAGCGGAAGACCGCGGCCGTCGGGCGCTCGGGCAGCTTCGGCACGAGCGTCCAGCCGGCCGCGAAGCCCGCGGCCACCACACGATCGCCGAACGACGCCTTCTCGCTCATTGCTCCCTCGTCTGCTGATAGACGACCACCACGCGCTGCCCCACGGTGATCACGCTGGCCACCGCGAGCAGCCACATGCCCGCGGGCAGGATGTACGGAACGCCGAGCCCCGAGAAGCAGGCCGCCACCAGCGCCACGACCAGCCGCTCCGGCCGCTCGGCCAGCCCGACGTCGGCCGTGAGCCCGAGCCCTTCGGCCCTGGCCTTGGCGTAGGAGACCAGGGTGCCCGCGATCAGGCACGCCAGCGTCACCGCGGCCATCAGCGTGTCGTCTCTGGCGACGAAATACAAGATCAGGCCGGCGAAGATGGCGGCGTCGGCGACCCGGTCGAGCGTCGAGTCGAGGAACGCCCCCCAGGTGCTGCCCCCCTTCCCGCCGAGCCGGGCCACGACGCCGTCGAGCAGGTCGAACAGCACGAAGACGGTGATCACGAGGGCGCCCACGGTGAGGTGCCCCAAAGGGAAGAAGAACAGGGCCGAGGCGACGGTGCCGAGGGTGCCGATCGCCGTGACGGCGTTCGGGCCTATCCCGCGGCCGACGAGGGCCCTGCCCAGCGGGGTGAGTATCCGGGTCATGGCCGGGCGCAGGAGTTTGAGCATCGCGGTCCGATCGTAGGCCATGACGCGACTGACAACTTTCTTTGCCCCACCCCCCTTGTGATATTCGCCACAGGGGTATTTGGTGAACACACCGCGTCCATGCGGTTTCTGACACCCTCCGCGCGGGCGCGGCGTTGGCGAGCACCGACGACCTGGGAGGCGATGTGGCGGAAAGAAACTCGGGCGGCGCCGTGGGAGCCGCGGGCAGGGCACCCGCGGCCGACAGGGCGGATGCGATACGCAATGTCGTGCTGGTCGGCCACTCAGGAGCGGGTAAGACGACCCTCGTCGAGCAGCTGCTGGCCGCGACGGGCACCATTCAGCGCCCGGGCCGGGTGGAGGACGGCAACACGGTCAGCGACTTCGACGAGGTCGAGGTCCGGCAGCAACGGTCGGTCAACCTCGCCGTGGCGCCTCTGACGCACAACGGCATCAAGATCAACCTTCTCGACACCCCCGGTTACGCCGACTTCGTGGGCGACCTGCGCGCGGGGCTGCGCGCGGCCGACGCCGCCCTGTTCGTGGTGTCGGCCTCCGACGGGATCGACGGGCTCACGCAGATGCTCTGGGAGGAGTGCTCCCAGGTCGGCATGCCGCGCGCCGTGGTCATCACCAAGATCGACCATCAGCGGGCCGACTTCGACGACGTACTGGCCACCTGCCAGGACATCTTCGGCGACGGCGTCGCGCCGCTCTACCTGCCGGTGATCACCAACGGCCACGTCAACGGGCTGATCGGGCTGCTGACCCAGAAGTTCTACAACTACGCGACGGGCACCCGCACCGAGAAGCAGCCCGGCGCGGAGTACGAGGCGCAGATCGAGGAGCACCGCGGCGTCCTGCTCGAGGGCATCATCCAGGAGAGCGAGGACGAGTCGCTCATGGAGCGCTACCTCGAGGGTGAGCCCATCGACACCAAGGTCCTCATCGACGACCTCGAGAAGGCGGTGGCGCGCGGCAGCTTCTACCCGGTCCTGTGCAGCGGCATCGGGGTGGGCGCGCAGGAGGTGCTCGAACTCATCACGCAGGGCTTCCCGTCGCCGCTCGAGCATCCCATGCCCGAGATCACCGACCTGTCCGGCAAGCCGGTCAAGGGCATCGCGTGCGACGCCGACGGCCCGCTCGTGGCCGAGATCGTCAAGACCACCAGCGACCCGTACGTGGGCCGCATCAGCCTCGTACGCGTCTTCTCCGGCACGCTCCGCCCGGACATGACCGTGCACGTGTCGGGCCACGGCCTGGCCGACCGCGGCCACGAGGACCACGACCTGGACGAGCGCATCGGCACCCTGACCTGCCCGCTGGGCAAGCAGCAGCGCGGCGCGGCCAAGGGCATGGCGGGCGACATCGTGGCCGTGGCCAAGCTGTCGCGGGCCGAGACCGGCGACACGCTGTCCGACGTCGACCGCCCGCTGCTGATGACCGCCTGGGCCATGCCCGACCCGCTCCTGCCCGTGGCGATCAGGGCCAAGTCGAAGGCCGACGAGGACAAGCTGTCGCAGGCGCTGGGCCGGCTGGTGGCCGAGGACCCGACGCTGCGGCTGGAGAACAACGCCGAGACCCGCCAGCTCGTCCTGTGGTGCATGGGCGAGGCGCACACCGACGTGCTGCTCGACCGCCTGTCCAAGCGCCACGGCGTCGAGGTCGAACGCATCGAGCTGCGGGTGCCGCTGCGCGAGACGTTCGGCGGCAAGTGCCAGGCGATGGGCCGCAACGTCAAGCAGACCGGCGGCCACGGCCAGTACGCCATCTGCCACCTCGAGGTCGAGCCCCTCCCGTCCGGCGGCGGCTTCGAGTTCGTGGACAAGATCGTGGGCGGCGTGGTGCCCCGGCAGTTCATCCCGTCGGTGGAGAAGGGCGTGCGCGCCCAGATGGAGCGCGGCGTCGTGGCCGGCTACCCGATGGTGGACGTGCGCGTCACCCTGTACGACGGCAAGGCCCACTCGGTCGACTCCTCCGACATGGCCTTCCAGATCGCGGGCCAGCTCGCGCTGAAGGAGGCGGCGGCGAAGGTCTCGACGCTGCTGCTCGAGCCCGTGGACGAGCTGGCGGTGCTGGTCGCCGACGACTATGTCGGCTCGGTGATGTCCGACCTGTCGTCCCGGCGCGGGCGCGTGCTCGGCACCGAGCCGGTGGGCACGGGCCGCACGCTGGTCAAGGCGGAGGTGCCGGAGCTGGAGATCACGCGGTACGCCATCGACCTGAGATCCATGTCACACGGCACCGGGACGTTCCAGCGGACGTTCCTGCGCTACGAACCGCTGCCGCCGAACCTCGCGAACAAGGTGGCGGCCACGGATTGAGGGCCCTGGAAGCGCCGGGAGGGATATGTCCCTCCCGGCCCAGCCATGGGCTTTTGTCACAAAGGTGTCACGACTTGATTTCAGTTTCCGTCGCGAGCATGGCGGAGAAGCTGTCACACTGGGTGGCACTATGCGAACCGGACGCCCACTCCTAGCCGCTGCCGCTCTCGCGGTCGTCACCACGACCGCCGCCTACGTCTTCGGCCCCGGTGCCGGGGAGAGCCCCGCAGCGAGCAAGAAGACGACGGCCATCGCCGCACCCTCCGCGGCCTGCAAGGCCGATGCCCGCTACCCCAAGCGCGAACTGCGCGGGGTGTGGATCGCCACGACCCAGAACATCGACTGGCCCACCAAGGCCGGCCAGAGCGCGGAGCGACAGAAGGCCGACTACGTCAAGATCCTCGACAGCGCCGCCAAGCGCAACCTCAACGCGGTCTTCGTGCAGGTGCGGCCCGCCTCCGACGCGCTCTACAAGTCCTCGCTCGAGCCCTGGTCGCAATACCTGACGGGCACGCCGGGCAAGGACCCGGGCTGGGATCCGCTGCCGTTCCTCATCGAGGAGTCGCACAAGCGCGGCATGGAGTTCCACGCCTGGTTCAACCCCTACCGCGCCTCCTACGGCGACAGCACCGCCAAGTTGCCCGCGAGCCACCCCGCGCGGCAGCACCCCGACTGGACGGTCAAGTTCGGCGGCCGCCTCTACTACAACCCGGGCCTGCCGGCGGTGCGCGAGCACGTGGTCAAGGTCATCAACGACGTCGTCGGCCGTTACGACATCGACGGCGTCCACTTCGACGACTACTTCTACCCCTACCCGGTGGCGGGCGCGAAGTTCGACGACACGGCCGCGTTCCGCAAATACGGCAAGGGCGAGAAGCTCGCCGACTGGCGGCGCGGCAACGTCAACACGCTCGTGGCCGAGGTCGACAAGGCCGTTCACGCCGCCAAGAACCACGTGAAGTTCGGCATCAGCCCGTTCGGCATCTGGCGCAACAAGTCCAACGACCCGAGCGGCTCCAACACCTCGGGCATGTCGGCCTACGACTCGATCTACGCCGACGCCCGCGCCTGGATCAAGGCGGGCACCGTCGACTACGTGCTGCCACAGCTCTACTGGCCGCGCGGGCACAAGCTGGCCGACTACAACACGCTGGTCCGCTGGTGGTCCGACGAGGTCAAGGGCAGCGGCGTGCAGCTCTACATCGGCGAGGGCCTCTACCGCGTCGGCTCAAGAGACGACCAGGCCTGGACCAAGGCGGGCGAGCTGTCCGGGCAGATCGCCGCGAACCGCGCGCAGAAGCAGGTCGACGGCGAGGTCTACTTCAGCGCCAAGCAACTCCTGACCAACCCGCTCGGGGCGATGGACCGGGTCGCCAAGACCCACTACAGCCGCCCGGCGCTGCAGCCGCTGATGAAGGACCGCGGGGGCGAGGCCCCGGCGGTGCCCGCCGGCGCCAAGGCCGCCGGTGCCGCGCTGTCGTGGACGCCTTCGGCGAAGGCCAGGGCCTACGCGGTCTACCAGGTGCCCAAGTCCGGCAAGGACTGCCACACCACCGACGCCCGTAACCTGGTGGCCGTGGTGAGCGACCCATCGTACACGGTGAAGTCGGCGGGGACCTACCTGATCACGTCGCTCGACCGGCTGAACAACGAGAGCAAGGCCGTCAAGGTGAAGGTGAACGGGGTCTGACGACCACCTGCCCCGAAGGACCGATCCCCGCGACCGGTCCTTCGTCGTTCCCACCCCTCCTGACCCCACCGTCCTCCCGCAGCCCCGCCACCACCTCTCCTGAGCCCGCCGTCCCCTCGCAGCCCCGCCTCCACCTCTCCCAGGCCCGTTGCCACCCCTGCCAGGCTCCTACCTCTCGTAGGCGTGCCACGCGCGGACCAGGGCGGTCATCGCCTGGTTCTGCAGGTCGGGCGGTAGGGCGAAGCTGAGGCGCAGGTGGTCGCGGTGGCGGCCGTCGGGGGAGAACAGCGAGCCGGGCGCGACCGCCACCCCGTGCTCACGCGCCACGACCGCGAACCGGTCGGTGTCGGTGCCAGGCAGACGGGCCCACACCGACAGCCCGCCCGCCGGCCGGGTCCACGTCCACTCGGGCAGGTGCTCGGCCAGCGCGGCCAGGCAGTGCTCCCTGCGGCTTGCCAGCTCGGCCAGCCAGGGGGCGACGGGGTTGCGTTCCAGCAGGTCGGCCGCGAACCGCTGGGCGACCGCGCTGGTCGCCAGGTCGGCGTCCACCTTGGCCTCGCCCAGCCGGGCCAGCAACGGCTCCGCCGCCGTCAGCCAGCCCACCCGCAGGCCGCCCCACAGGACCTTCGACAACGACCCGACCGTCACCGTCCCGTACGGGTGCAGGCGGGCGAGGGGCTCGGGCGGAGGCGTGCCGTCGTACACGAGGGCCGCCAGCGTCCGGTCCTCGACGACCGGCACGCCCGCGTCCCCGGCCAGCCCGGCGACGTGGCCGAGGGCGGGCACGGCGCCGGTGGGGTTGTCGACGCTGACCACGTAGACGGCGGCGGGCCGGTGACGGGCGATCGCCTCCTCCACGGCGGTCACGGACGTCAGGTCAACGGCCACCACATGCGCCCCGGCCCGCCGGAACGCGCTGAGCGCCCCACCATAGGTCGGGTCTCCGACCAGCACCCGATCACCGGCCCGCACGAGCACCCGGGCAGCCAGATCGATCCCCTGCTGCGCCCCCGCCGTCACCAGAATCTCCCCAGCCCCCACCCCACCCGAAGCCCCACCCCACATCCCCCGCAACCCCACTCCCAACCCTTTACTCGACACCCCGCCCCGCACCCCACCGTGCGCCCCACTCGGCTCCTCGCCTCGCATTCCACCCGCCACCTCACCCGGCACCTCACCCGGCGCTCCGCTCGCCACCCCAGCCGCGGCCCCACTCGCCACCCCACTTGGCACTGCGCTCGGCGTCCCACCCGGAGCCCCGCCCACCGCCTTCCGAGTGCCTTCCACCTGCCCGGCAGCACCCGCCGCCCCCGGCTCAGCCGGTGCGGTCGTTACTTGGGAACCCATGACGCCGATGTCCGGCGATAGCGCCAGCAGGGCCCTCAGGCGGGGGTCGCCCATCGCGTCGTAGCCGTGGCCGCTGGGTGAGCGCAGGAGATCGGCGGGGTCGGTCGGCGGCACCACCAGGTGCGACGGGTCGGGGACCACGGACGTGGACAGGTCGGCGAGGACCGCCCCGCCGCGCAGCAGCCCGCCGAACGACGGGGTCCCGAGGACGTACGTGCCGCTTCCGTGCCGCCGCTCGCACAACCCCTCCTCGCACAGCGCGTTGAACGCCGCCGCCACCGTCCCCCTGCTCAGCCCCACCGCCTGGGCGAGGTCCCGTTCCGAGGGCAGCCGGGTGCCGGCGACGATGAGGCCCGTCTGGGCGAGGTCCGCCAGCGCGCCCGCCAGGCGGCGGCTGGGGGTCCCCTGGTGGAGCCGGAGGCGGTCGCGGACGAGTGTGACGAGGTTGTCTTCCCTTCCCATGCCACCATTATCCCGATAATGTGCCACTCGTCATGAGATTGGCCCATCGGATGCGATTTGTCGGGGCCACTTGGAGTGGAAGGAGGCGGGCCGGTGGAGGAAGCCGAGTGGGTCTGGATGGACGGGACGCTGGTGCCGTGGGATGAAGCCCGGGTGCACGTGCTGACGCACGCCCTGCACTACGGCACGGCCGTCTTCGAGGGCACCAGGGTGTTCGAGACGCCCCGGGGGCCGGCCGCGTTCCGGCTCGACGAGCACCTCGCCCGGCTCGTACGCAGCACACGGATGATCGGCCTGACCTTGCCGTACACGGTGGAGGAGTTGCGGGCCGCCACGCTCGGGACGGTGGCCGCGAACGGGCACCCCGCCTGCTACATCCGCCACCTCGTGCACCGTGGCTACGGCGAGATGGGCATCGCGGCGCGTGGCTGCCCGACCGTGGTCTCCATCGCGAGCTGGAGCTGGGGGCCGCTGCTCGGGTCCGACGGGGTGCGGCTGATGACCAGTTCGTGGCGGCGTAACGACCACACGGTGGTGCCCACGGCGGCCAAGGCCGCCGGGCCGTACCTGAACTCCGTCCTGGCCAAGAACGAGGCGCTCGACGCCGGCTACGACGAGGCGGTGCTGCTCAACGCCGCCGGGTACGTCAGCGAGTGCACCGGCGCCAACATCTTCGTCGTCCGCGACGGGCTGCTGGCCACACCGCCGTCCAGCGCGGGCGCCCTGGACGGGATCACGCAGGACACCGTCGAACGGCTGGCCACCGACATGGGGCTACCGGCGGTCAGGCGGGAACTGCTGCGCTCCGATCTGTACGCGGCCGACGAGGTCTTCGTGTGCGGCACCGGCGCCGGAATCGCCCACGTCACCTCCGTGGACCGGCGCGAGCTGAGCGGCCCCGGCCCGATCACCGCCAAACTGGCCGACGCCTACGAGGCCGCCGTCCACGGCCACGACGAGCGCTACCACCACTGGCTCACCCCGATCACCACCTGACCCGCCGAGCACCACCTGACCCACGCAGCACCACCTGACCCACGCCCAGCCTGATCACCACCTGACTCCGTCACCGCGTGCCCGCCCGGGAACGAACCCCACCCGGCGGCCGCCACCGTCCCGGGTCGTGTAAAGCCTGCCGTGCCCGCCCTGGCAGGCGGGCCGCCGTGCTGATAGGTCAAGCCGGTCGCCGCCTGCCGTGAAGACGGCCTTCCGTGGGTCCGGTGCATGAGAAGGTAGTCGGGTCTGGTGGCGCGCCGGATCGCGACCTTGCTCTACCGTGCCACGGAACGTTCTCGATCACGGGAGGTCATCGGGGTGAGGCGCGCGCTCGTCGTGCTGGCCGTGCTGGTCGGCCAGGTCATAGTCGGTCACGGCCTGTTCGCCGGGCCGGCGAGGGCGGATTCGGATCCGGGCACGGCGCGGGTGGCGCTCATCGGAGTGCCCGGCCTGCACTGGAACGACCTCACCCAATCCGACACCCCCAACCTGTGGGAGCTGGCCAGGTCCGGGGCGATCGGCTCGCTGTCGGTCCGGACGATCGGCAACGTGACCTGCCCCTACGACGGCTGGCTGACCGTGTCGGCGGGCACCAGGGCGGCCGTCGGCTACGGGTGCGGCGCCCCGCCGATGCCCGAGGCCGGCGGCACCGGCGCCGTCATCCCCGACTACCGCTACCTGATCGACGTGGCCGGGCAGCGCAACGCGGGCACCCTGGGCGAGTCGCTCAAGGCGGCCGGCCGGTGCTCGATCGCGATCGGGCGCGGCGCCGCGCTGGCGCTGGCCGACCGGCAGGGCGCGGTGCCGAACTACCACGTGTCCCCGCTCCAGGTCGGCACCGCCGACCTGGAAAAATGCCCCATGATCGCCATGGACGTCGACGACCTCGTCCTCCCCTACCTCACCGGCGACCGGCTGCCCAAGGTGCCCGACCAACTCGGCCCGGCCGAGCGCCGCGACGCGCTGCGCCTGGCCGACGCCAAGGCGGGCGCGCTGTTGTCGGTCCTGCCCGCCGGGACGACGGTGCTGCTGGCCGGCCTGTCCGACCACGGCTCCGTACCGCATCTGCGGGTTGCGGCCCTGCGCGAGAGCGGGGCTGAGGGGCGGCTGCTGGGCGCGGCCTCCACCCGCCGCGACGACATCTCGATCCTGCCCGACCTGACCTCCACCGTGCTGACCAAGCTCGGCGTGCCGGTGCCGGCCACGGTCGTGGGCGTGCCGTTGCGGGTGGGCGACACGGGCGCCACGTTCGAGCGGTTGAGCCGGGCCGACGCCACCGCGCAGGCGATCCGCTCGGTCAAGGGGATCTACTTCACCGTCGTGGCGGTGCTGCAGGTGCTGTTCTACCTGGTGGCGTTCCTGTTGCTGCGCCGCCGCAAGGGTCTGGGGCCGGTGCGGTTCGCGGCGGTGGCGCTGGCCTCCCTGCCGGTCTCCAGCTACCTGGTCAACCTGCTGCCCTGGTCGGACCTGCCGCATCTGGTCGGCGGGGTGCTCGGGTGGGCGGCGGTCATCACGGCCGTGGCGTTCGCGGGGCCGTGGCGGCGCCGGCCGCTCGGCCCGCTGGCGGTGGTGGCCGGGGTCACCGCGCTCACGCTCGCCGGTGACCTGCTGACGGGCACGACGCTGCAGCTCAACAGCGTCATGGGCTACAGCGCCGACGTCGGCGCCCGCTACTACGGGCTCGGCAACATCCCGTTCGCGCTGCTGGCGACCGGCACGCTGCTGGCCACCACGGTCATCGCGCACCGGTGGCCGGGCCGGGTGGGCCTGGCCGCGATCGTGGGGCTGGGGGCGTTCGCGATGGTGCTGGGCGGGTCCGGGATGGGCAGCGACTTCGGCGGCGTGATCGCGTTCGTGCCGGGCATCGCGGTGACCGCGCTGATCCTGTCGGGCAAGCGGGTCTCGCTGGTGAAGCTGGGCGCGTTCTGCGTGGCGGGCGGCGTGATCGTGATGGCGTTCGCCTGGCTCAACTACCTGCGGCCCCCTGACGAGCAGACGCACCTGGGCCGGTTCGTGGGGCAGGTGCTGACCGGGGAGGCGCTCGACGTCATCTGGCGCAAGCTGCAGGCCATGCTGGCCACCCTGCTCAGCCCCAACCTGATGCCGATCGTGATCGCGGCCGTGGCGTTCCTCGTGTACGCGATCCTGCGCCCCGAGCAGGCCTCGGCCGGGGTGGTGCCGGCGGCGTTCGAACACTCCCCCGCGCTGCGGGCCGGGCTGATCGGCACGCTCGTCAGCGGCG
Source organism: Nonomuraea sp. NPDC050643 (assembly GCF_040654715.1). NCBI lineage: Bacteria > Bacillati > Actinomycetota > Actinomycetes > Streptosporangiales > Streptosporangiaceae > Nonomuraea > Nonomuraea sp. NPDC050643. Next base: position 21,471 of record NZ_JBFAIM010000030.1, read on the forward strand.
TGGTGGGCATGCTGGTCAACGACTCGGGCGCGGCCGTCCTGTCCATGGCGCTGGCGATGGCCGTACCGCTGCTGCTGGCGACCGGCATCGGCGCCCTCTCCGGCACGAAGGGATCAGCGCCGGGTGTCGGCGAGCCGCTCACCGGCGTCGCGAAATGACGAGAGCGCTCCCCGGTGCCGGCGCTCGCGGGCACCGGCGTGGGGTGCAGAGGTGTCGCGACGTCGGGAGAGGTCAGTCCCAGGCGTCGGCGAGCAGTTGGCGGGTGTCCCGGAGGAGCTGGGGCAGGACCTTGGTCTGGGCGACGACCGGCATGAAGTTCGTGTCGCCGCCCCACCTGGGCACCACGTGCTGGTGCAGGTGGGCGGCGATGCCCGCGCCGGCGACGTGGCCGAGGTTCATGCCGACGTTGAAGCCCTGCGCGCCGCTGGCCTTGCGCAGCGCCCGCACCGCCTTCTGGGTGAACTCCCCCAGCTCGGCCATCTCGGCGTGGTCGAGCTCGTCGTAGTCGGACACGTGCCGGTAGGGCACCACCATCAGGTGGCCGGAGTTGTAGGGGTAGAGGTTGAGCACGGCGTAGACCGTCTCTCCTCGCGCCACGACCAGGCCGTCCTCGTCATTCATCTTGGGGATCGCGTCGAACGGGCACCCGTCGCCCGGGCCGCTGCCGGTCGGCTTGTTCTCGCCCTTGATGTAGGCCATGCGATGCGGGGTCCACAGACGCTGGAAGTTGTCGGGGGCCCCTGCCCCTGCCTGATCGTGCATAACTAGCAGCATAGGACCACGGACAAACACGGTGTTCTTCCGGCACAATCCTGAGCACCGCCTACAGGAGGCCGCGATGAGTGAAGCCTTGGCCGAGTCCCCCGCCCCGCCGAGCCCCGAAGCCGCCGAGCCGCCCTCGTACATCGAGGCGCCCACGTCCGGCGCGGTCGTGAAGGGGCGTATCAAGGTCGCCGACGAGGTGGTCGAGAAGGTGGCCGCGCTGGCCGCGCTCGAGGTGGCGGGGGTCGCCGACATGGGCGGCGACCTGGCGCGGGCCTTCGAGTCCGTACGCGACCGCATCGGCATCGGTTCACGACGCGGCACCCAGGGCGTCAGCGCGCAGATCGAGGAGCGCCAGGTGGCGGTGAGCCTGACGATCGTGGTCGAGTACGGCCACGTGGTCATGGACGTCGCCGCCGAGGTCAAGACGAACGTGGCCAGGAGCGTCAGCCGGATGCTCGGCATGCGCGTCACCGAGGTGAACGTGACGGTGGACGACGTCAGGCTCCCCGGCGAGGCCCGCCCCGGGCCACGCGACCCCGCCGGGGAGGAGGAGCCGTTCTGAGGCCGGCTCAGCTCACCCGCGTCATGTCCGAGGCGTAGCCGCCGCCTCCGGGGTAGACCCAGCCGCCGGTGACGCTCGTGCCGTCGGCGTCGAACGTGCCCCGGTAGTAGGCCTCGGAGTTCCTTTCGTGGGCCCAGATCGTGAGCGTGTCGCCGTCGATCTCGTACACGTAGGCGAGGGTGGCGCCCTGGCTGTCGAAGTACCAGGAGTGCACGTCCTCGCTCGGCCGGTCCGCGCCGTACGGGCGTTTCCTGCCGATGAACTCCGTGCCCTTGACGCGCGTGCCGTCCTGCTCCAGGTCCACGTCCTGGATGAGGAAGTGCCCGCCCTCCATCCACCGGTACGTCACGGTGCCCTCGGCACCGCCGGTGACCTTCCACGTGCCGACGAGCCGGTCGAGGGCCTTGAGCCGGGTGTCGATGTGCTCGGTCATGATCCGTGTCCTTCTGTCTCGGGAGTGAGCCATGCCCGTATGACGGCGGGGCGCGGGAAAAGGAATCGGTCTCCGGCCAGAATTCTCCGTCACAGCTCAGCGGGCAGGCCGAAGGCGGCGTGCAGTTCGGTACCGAACGTGGTGATCTCGGCGATGAGGCCGTTCTCGACGCGCAGCACGTCGAGGTTGACGGCCGTGTACACCCTCCCGCCCGGGCGGCGTACGTAGTTGGCGACGGCCGGTTGCCTGTTGGCGTACGTGGCCAGCGCCTTCCACTCCCCCCACGCCTGCGGCCCGGCCATGACCGGCCGCCACATGTCGAGGATGGCCGTGCGCCCGTCGTACACCAGCGAGGCGGGCGGCATCGTCTGGCGCGCGTCCTCGCGCAGCAGCTCCGCGAGCGCCCGCAGGTCGCCGGCCACCGACGCCTCCATGTAGCGGCGCAGCACCGCGCGTTCGTCGTCGGTCGGGGCGGTGGCGGGACCCCACTGCGAGCGCCACGCGGGCAGGTGCGCGCGCAGTGTGGCGCGGGCCCGCTGCAGCGCGCTCTTGACGGCGGACACACTCAGCTCCAGCGCCCCCGACGTCTCCTCGGCCGGCCAGCCCGCCACGTCGCGCAGGATCAGCACCGCGCGCTGGCGCGGCGGCAGGTGCTGGATGGCGGCGAGGTAGGCCAGCTCGATCGTCTCCCGCTCGACGGTCACCGCGTCGGGCTCGCCGTGGCTCGGCGCGGCCAGGTCGAGCAGGCGATCGGGGTACGGCTGCAGCCACGCCACCTCCGCGAAAGGTGACCCACTCCCGACGCCAACCGCGATCTCGCGCGAGCGGGCCGGCCCCGACAGCAGGTCGAGGCAGGCGTTGGTGGCGATGCGGTAGAGCCAGGCTCGCAGCGTCGAACGGCCCTCGAACGTCTCCCGCCGCCGCCAGGCCCGCAGCATGGTCTCCTGCACCATGTCCTCGGCGTCGCTGAACGAGCCCAGCATCCGGTAGCAGTGCACGTGCAGCTCCCGCCGGTACGGCTCGATCAGCTCGGCGAACCCGCCCTGGTCCCCACCCGTGACCGCCCCCACGACCTCATCCCCGCCCCCCATCCACCGCCCCTTCCACCCTCGGCATCCTCCCACCGCCGGCATCCTCCCCGCCTCCCACACCCCTCCCCGCCCGCACGAACCACCATCGCCCACGAACCTCCCACCTCCACGAACCACCAGCGCCACAAACCTCCACCTCCGCGAACGCCCAATGCCCGCGAACCTCCCACCCTCCCGATGCCCCCGTGCCCACACCCGCTCCATCGGCCCTCCCGCCGCCGGAATCCTTCCGCCCCGCGCCCCTCCTCGGGCTTCCGCGCCCCTTGGCCGCTCCCGCGAAGCTCCCCGCTCCCGCGCCCCTTTCCACCTTCGCGAACCTCTCGCCCGCGAACCGCCCACTCCCGTGCCCTGGGTTCCTTCTGTGCCCGGGATTCGGCGGCCGGGGCATTCCTGTCAGGATGTGGGCCATGGCAGATCAGCTTGAACCCATGCCCGTCGATTGGCGGCGCGCGCTGGCCATCGTGGCCCACCCCGACGACCTCGAGTACGGCTGCGCCTCGGCCGTCGCCACGTGGACCGACGCCGGCCGGGAGGTCTCCTACCTGCTCGTGACCAGGGGCGAGGCCGGCATCGACACGCTGGAGCCCGCCAAGGCCGGCCCGCTCCGCGAACGCGAGGAGCTGGCCGGCGCCGCCGTGGTCGGGGTGCGCACCGTGGAGTTCCTCGACCACGCCGACGGGGTGATCGAGTACGGCACCGCGCTCCGGAGAGACCTGGCCGCCGCCATCCGCCGCCATCGCCCCGAGCTCGTGATCACCCTGAACTTCGACGACACCTGGGGAGGCGTGCACTGGAACACACCCGACCACCGAGCCGTCGGGAGGGCCACGATGGACGCCGTCGGCGACGCCGGGAATCGCTGGATATTTCCGGACACCGAGGCCGGCCCCTGGACGGGCGTCCGCTGGCTCGCCGTGGCCGGCGTCGACTCCCCCACCCATGCCGTGGACGTCACCGACAGCCTGGAGCGCGGCGTACTCTCCCTTCTGGAGCACCGCGCCTACATCGAGGCCCTCACCACGGAGGACCCGGAGACGTACGCCCGCAACCTGATCGAGGGCTACGCGAGAGAGTCGGGAGAGCGCTTCGGCGGCCGCCCGGCCATCACTTTCCGGCTCTATCCCCAATAACTCAACAAAAAGGGAAATATCGGAATCTTCAGCTCATTGCTGGATATTGGACGCATCGTCCACAAACGATCTGCGACGGCCAGAGGAGCTTGCTAGGGTTTCGTGCCCTGCGGTTGATTCTTCCCGCAGGAATGGCCGGTCGGGCGCGCCATGCCCTGCGCCCGGCCGATCCCCCCACTCCGAAAGGTTTCCCCACATGACCAAGTCATGGATCGTGGCCGTCTTGCTCTGCTTCTTCCTCGGCACCTTGGGCATCCACCGCTTCTACGTCGGAAAGATCGGGACGGGCATCCTCATGCTCGTCACCCTCGGCGGCCTCGGCGTCTGGGCGCTGATCGACTTCATCATGATCCTCATCGGCAAGTTCACCGACAAGCAGGGCCAGCCGCTCGCCAAGTAGCGGCCGGCCCGAAAAGCGGTGCACAAGCCCGAAGCGGTGCACAAGACGGATGCGTGAGACGGCGGAGCGGCCCGCGCGACCGCTCCGCCGTCGTCATGATCAGACCTGGGCCCGGCTCTCCACCGCGTTGACGATCTCGGCGATGGCCTGCTCGACCGGCACGCCGTTCTTCTGCTCCCCGTTGCGGTAGCGGAAGGACACCGCGCCGTTGGCGATGTCGTCGTCGCCCGCGAGCAGCATGAACGGCACCTTCGCCTTCTGCGCGTTGCGGATCTTCTTCTGCATGCGGTCGTCGGAGGCGTCGACCTCGATCCGGACGCCCCGCTCGCGCAGCCGCTTGGCGACGTCGTGCAGGTAGGCCGCGTGCGCGTCGGCGATCGGGATGCCGGTCACCTGCACGGGGGCGAGCCAGGGCGGGAAGGCGCCCGCGTAGTGCTCGGTGAGCACGCCGAGGAAGCGCTCGACGGAGCCGAACAGCGCCCGGTGGATCATGACCGGGGTCTGCCTGCTGCCGTCGGCCGCCTGGTATTCGAGCCCGAAGCGCTTGGGCTGGTTGAGGTCGAGCTGGATGGTGGACAACTGCCAGGTGCGGCCGATGGCGTCCTTGGCCTGCACGGAGATCTTCGGCCCGTAGAAGGCGGCGCCGCCCGGGTCGTCGACCAGCGTCAGCCCGGATTCGGTGGCCACCTGGCGCAGCGCCTGCGTGGCCTCCTCCCACTCCGCGGGGTCGCCGATGAACTTCTCGGAGTCGTCGCGGGTGGACAGTTCGAGGTAGAAGTCGGCCAGGCCGAAGTCGCGCAGCACGCTGAGCACGAACCTCAGCAGCGACTTGATCTCATCGGCCATCTGCTCGCGCGTGGTGTAGATGTGCGCGTCGTCCTGCGTCATGCCGCGCACCCGGGTCAGGCCGTGGACCACGCCCGACTTCTCGTAGCGGTAGACGGAGCCGAACTCGCACAGCCGCAGCGGCAGCTCGCGGTAGGAGCGCCCGCGCGCCCTGAAGATCAGGTTGTGCATCGGGCAGTTCATCGGCTTGACGCGGTATTCGATGCCCTCGAGCTCGAACGCCGGGAACATGTCGTCGGCATACCAGGGCAGGTGGCCCGAGGTCTCGAACAGCGACGACTTGGTGATGTGCGGGGTGTTGACGAACTCGTAGCCCGCCTCCGCCTGCCGCCTGCGCATGTAGTCTTCCATCTCCTTGCGGATGATCCCGCCCTTGGGATGGAAGATGGGCAGGCCGCTGCCCAACTCTGGAGGGAAGCTGAACAGGTCGAGCTCCACGCCCAGCTTGCGGTGGTCGCGCTTCTCGGCCTCCTCCAGCAGCTTGAGGTATTCGTCCTGCTTGTCGCGGGACTCCCACGCGGTGCCGTAGATGCGCTGAAGCTGCGGGTTCTTCTCGCTGCCCCGCCAGTAGGCGCCGCCGGAGCGCATGAGCTTGAACGCCGGGATGGAGCGGGTGGAGGGCACGTGCGGGCCGCGGCACAGGTCCTTCCAGCACAGCTCGCCGGTCTTGGCGTCGAGGTTGTCGTAGATGGTGAGCTGCCCGGCCCCCACCTCGACCGACTCCTCCTCATCGGCGCCGCCCTTGAGCCCGATCAGCTCCAGCTTGTACGGCTCCGCCGCCAGCTCCGCGCGAGCCTCCTCGTCGGAGACGGGCCGGCGGGAGAAGAGCTGCCCCTGCTTGACGATCTCCCGCATGCGCTTCTCGACGCGCTTGAGGTCGTCGGGGTTGAACGCCTGCTCGACGTCGAAGTCGTAGTAGAACCCGTTGTCGACGGGCGGCCCGATGCCCAGCTTGGCCGCGGGGAACAGCTCCTGCACCGCCTGCGCCATGACATGGGCGGTGGAGTGGCGGACGATGGCCCGCCCCTCGTCGCTGGAGATCTCGATCGGCTCGACCGCGTCGTCCTGGGCCAGGGGGTGGGCCAGGTCGCGCGGCTCACCGTTGACCCTGGCCGCGATGACCGTGCGGCCGTCGGCCTCGAGCGCCTCTCCGGCCGTCGTGCCGGCCGCGACCACACGCTCGGCTCCGGCGAGGGTGATGCGTAGCTCGGCTGACACGGTGACTCCCTTGGATCGCGCCCGATGCCCGGCACCGGGGCAGCTTCGATAGAGAACACCGATGCTATCGCGGGTGAAACCCCAGCTTTGTCAGCTCCTGCCGGGTGCCGTGGAAGAGGTTGCGGTCGATCGGGCTGTTGGCGTACTGGTGGATGGTCCACTCGCCCCAGGGCCTCGGCACCGGTGGGCGTCCGCGCGGGCTCTCCGGGCTGGCGACCCACAGGGGATATTCGGCCAGCCCGGCGCAGTGCCCGCCGTTCGCGAACGCCTGGAAGGTGTAGATGAACGGCCGCACGCCGCCGTGGCGCTCGACGTGGTGGCACCAGCGGCGGGCGTAGCGGGCGACCCGCTCGGGCCGCAGGCCGTCGTTGGTCTCCAGGTCGAGCGCGATCAGGTCGCCGCGGCGCAGGCCGCCGGCGGACCTGATCACGTTCAGGAAGTGGCGCGCCTGCGCGATGGGGTCGCCCTTGGGCCTGGCGAAGTGGTAGGCCCCGCAGACGATCCAGCTCTCGCGCATGCCGTTCCAGTTGCGCGCGAACCATTTGTCGGTGTAGTCGCCGCCCTCGGTGGCCTTGGCGAACGCGAAGGCCACTCCGGCCTCCGCGTGGTCGGCCCAGTCGACGGTGCCCTGCCAGTTCGACACATCTATGCCCTGTAGCAAGCGCTTCACCTTGTCGGAGTGTATTGAGGCGTCTCCTGATCAGCCCTTCGCCGCGCCGATCAGCAGGTTGCTCGTGCGTTCCCGGTTGGCGAACGGCGACCCCACGAAATCGGTGACTCCGGCCTGTCGCAACTCGTCGAGCTTGGCCAGCACCGTGTCCTCGTCGCCGACGATCGCCACGTTGCCGGGGCCGGCCGCGCCCTCCCTGTCGAGCATCGCACGGTAGGAGGGCAGTTTGCCGTAAGCCTTGAAGATCTCGTTGGCGCGCCCGATGGCCGACTCCGGGTCGTCGGTGACGCAGATGGGCAGGGCGCAGACGATCCGGGGCGCCTCGCGGCCGGCCTCGGCGGCGGCGGCGTTGATGGTGGGCACGATGTGCTCGGCCACCGTCTTCGGGCCGGTCATCCACAGCACGGTGCCGTCGGCCTTGGTGCCGGCGAGCTTGAGCAGGCGCGGGCCGAGCGCGGCCACCAGCACGGGGAAGCCGGCGCCGGGCGTGGTCAGGCGCAGGTCGGCCTTGACCGTCTCGCCCTCGAACTTGACCTCCTCGCCCCTGGAGGCCGGGATGAGGACGTCGAGGTACTCCTTCATGTGCCGGCCGGGCCGCTCGAAGCTGTAGCCGAACATGTCCTCGATGACGATCTTGTGGGACAGGCCGATGCCGAGCGCGAACCGGCCGCCGAGCGCGGCGTTGGCGGTCATGGCCTGCTGGGCGAGGACGGCCGGATGGCGGGGGTAGGTCGGCACCACGGCGGTGCCGAGCTCGATGGCGGGGCCCTGGGCGCCGGCCGCGGCCAGGGCGGTGATGGCGTCGAGGCCGAAGATGTTGGAGAGCCAGGCGGAGCTGAAGCCGTCGGCGGCGGCCTTGGTGATCTGGTCGCGCAGGCCGCCGATGGCGTCGCCGTCCTGAGGCTCGACCAGGAAATATCCGTAACGCATGAACAGAACTCCATTCTAGTGACTGACGGCAAGTATCTGCCCACGCCGTCCTGAGGTCACCCCTGACCGGGGACCCCATTTGTAAAGTGGCCTCCATGACCCACGAACGCGCGGGACAGCCCGCCCAGCCCGCCGATCTCGTCGACGTCGCCAAGCTCGTGACGGCCTATTACGCGCTGCACCCCGACCCGGGCGAGGTGGGTCAGCGGGTGGCGTTCGGCACGTCGGGGCACCGGGGGTCGTCGTCGGCGACGGCGTTCAACGAGGACCACATCCTGGCCACGAGCCAGGCGATCTGCGAATACCGGCAGGCGCAGGGCACCGACGGGCCGTTGTTCCTCGGCATCGACACGCACGCGCTGTCGGAGCCGGCGCGGGTGTCGGCGCTGGAGGTCCTGGCGGCCAACGGGGTCGACGTGCTGATCGACACGCGCGACGGCTACACGCCGACGCCCGGGGTCTCGCACGCCATCCTCCGGCACAACCGGGGCCGCTCGACCGGCCTCGCCGACGGCGTCGTGATCACGCCGTCGCACAACCCGCCGGCCGACGGCGGGTTCAAGTACAACCCGCCGCACGGCGGGCCCGCCGACACCGACGCCACCTCGTGGATCCAGGACCGCGCCAACCGGCTGCTGCAGAACGGGCTGAAGGGCGTGCGGCGGGTCCCGTACGCGACGGCCGTGGCCAAGGCCGGGCGTTACGACTTCCTCGGGACGTACGTGGACGACCTGCCGTCCGTGGTGGACCTCGACGCGATCCGGTCGGCCGGGGTGCGCATCGGGGCCGATCCGCTGGGCGGGGCGAGCGTGGCGTACTGGGGGGAGATCGCCGAGCGGCACGGGCTGGCGTTGACCGTGGTCAATCCGCTGGTCGATCCGACGTGGCGGTTCATGACGCTCGACTGGGACGGCAAGATCCGGATGGACTGCTCGTCGCCGTACGCGATGGCCTCGCTGATCGCCAACCGCGACACCTACGACGTCGCCACCGGCAACGACGCCGACGCGGACCGGCACGGCGTCGTCACCCCCGACGCCGGCCTCATGAACCCCAACCACTACCTCGCGGTGGCCATCTCCTACCTGTACACGCACCGCGACGGCTGGCCCGCCGACGCCGGGGTGGGCAAGACCATGGTCAGCAGCGGCATCATCGACCGGGTCGCGCAGGCGCTGGGGCGGCGGCTGCACGAGGTCCCCGTGGGATTCAAGTGGTTCGTGCCGGGGCTGCTCGACGGGTCGCTCGGGTTCGGCGGCGAGGAGAGCGCGGGAGCGTCGTTCCTGCGCCGCGACGGCTCGGTGTGGACCACCGACAAGGACGGCATCATCATGGCGCTGCTGGCCTCGGAGATCCTGGCCGTGACCGGCGAGTCGCCGAGCGCCCGCTACCGCGACCTGACCGAGCGGTTCGGCGAGCCCGCGTACGCGCGGGTGGACGCGCCGGCCACGCGCGAGGAGAAGGCCGTGCTGGCGAAGCTGTCGGCCGAGCAGGTGACGGCCTCGACGCTGGCGGGCGAGCCGATCACGACGGTGCAGACGACGGCCCCCGCCAACGGCGCCGCGCTGGGCGGGGTGAAGGTCTCGACGCGGAACGCCTGGTTCGCGGCCCGGCCGTCGGGCACCGAGGACGTCTACAAGATCTACGCCGAGTCCTTCAACGGCCCCGACCACCTGGCCAAGGTGCAGGAGGAGGCCCGCTCGCTGGTGTCGGCCGCCCTGGGCTGAGCGCCCGGGGCGGCCCGGCGCGGTCAGTACCCCAGGTGCCTTCCGCCGTCGCCGACGAGAATCTCCCCCGTCACCATGTCCGCCTCCAGCAGCGCGGTGACCATCTGGGCGATGTGCTCCGGCTGTGCCGTGCGCCGCAGCGGCGCCTTCGTCTTCTCCTTCGCGGCCATCTCGGAGAACACCTGCTCGCCCACCCGGTCGATGTGCCAGCGGGTGGCCACGATGCCGGGCGCGACCGCGTTCACCCTGACCTCGGGGGCGAGCGCCAGCGCCAGGTCCTTGGTGAGCTGGAGGAGGGCGGCCTTGCTGACCCCGTACGCCATGGAGGAGCCGGTGGCGAGCAGTCCGGCGATGGAGGCCACGTTGACGATGGCGCCGCGGGCGGCCTTGAGATCGGGGGCGAAGGCGCGGGCGCAGTAGAAGGCGCCCATGAGGTTGACGCCCATGATGTGCCGCCACACCTCGTCGGTGAGCCCGTCCAGGTCGGGGAAGGGCACCCACTTGGTCGTGCCGGCGTTGCACACCAGGGCGTCGACCCGGCCGTAGTCGGCGCGCACCCGCTCGGCCATCCGGCGTACGGCGGCGTCGTCGGACACGTCGGCGGCCACGGCCTCGGCCTTGCAGCCCAGGCCCTCCAGCCGGGCGACCGTGGCCTGGGCCGCGATGGACGAGCGCGAGTAGTTCACGACCACGGCGGCCGCGCCCTTCCTGGCCAGGCTCTCCGCGACGGCCGCGCCGATGCCGGTGCCGCCGCCGGTGACCACGGCCACCGTGCCGTTGATGTCCATACGCTCACTCCTTCAAGGGGTCCCGCAGCGGGGCGGCCGGTGGGTCGACGGCCGTGATGTCCATGTCCTTGGTCTCGTACGAGGCGTAGAACGCGGCGAACGAGATGACCGCCGTCCCGACGAGGAAGGCCGCCACCAGCCACGGCTCCCCGCCCATCCGCGCCGCCAGCGCCGCCCCGATCAGCGGCGAGAACCCGGCCAGCGCCGCGCCCAGCTCGCGGGAGGCGGCGAACCCGGTGTAGCGCACCCGGGCCCCGAACAGCTCGGCGTAGAACACCGGCTGCACGGCCACCTGCGGCGCGAAGCCGAACGCTCCCATGACCATCATCGCCAGCCACACGAGCCAGGTGCGGCCGGTGTCGACCATGAGGAAGTACGGGAAGGCGTACACGGCCACGAACACCACGCTGAACAGGTTGAGCGGACGCCGGCCTATCCGGTCGGACAGATTGCCGTAGACCGGCTGGAGCACGATGACGGTCAGCCCGAACAGGATCACCCCCAGCAGCGCGGTGCGGTTGGACAGGCCGAGCCGGGTGGTGGCGTACGCGACGCTGAAGGTGGCCAGCGTGTAGACCACGGCGGTGTCGTTGATGTGGGCGCCGACGCCGACGAGGAAGCTGCGCGGGTGGCGGGCGAGCGCGTCCTTGATCGGCAGCCGGACGATCTCGCGGGTGCGCTCCATCTCGCGGAACACCGGCGACTCGGCGACCCGCAGCCGCACGTACAGCGCGACCCCGATGAGCGCGAAGCTCAGCAGGAACGGCACCCGCCAGCCCCAGGAGGTGATGTCCGGCTGCGGCAGGAGCTGGACCAGCAGGAACGCCGAGGTGCCCAGGACGAGCCCGATCTGCACGCCGGTCTGAGCGAAGGAGGCGTAGTAGCCGCGCCGGCCCGGCGGCGCGTGCTCGGCCAGCAGCGTCGCCGCGCCGCCGAACTCGGCGCCCGCGCCGAGACCCTGGCACACGCGCAGCAGCGTGAGCAGGATCGGCGCCCAGACGCCGATGGCGGGATAGGTGGGCAGCAGGCCGATCAGCCCCGTGGACACGCCCATGATGACGGTGGTGATGATCAGGGTGGAACGGCGGCCGATCCGGTCGCCGAGGTGGCCGAACAGGATCCCGCCGAACGGCCGGACCACGAACCCCACGCCGAACGTGGCGAACGCCGCGATCGTGCCGGCGGCCGGGTCGGCGTCGGTGAAGAACAGGCGGTTGAAGACGAGGGCGGCGGCGGTGCCGTAGATGAAGAAGTCGTACCACTCCAGGGCGGTGCCGACGAGGGCGCCCGCGACGACGCGGCGTAATTCAGGGGTAGCGGACATCTAACCTCCCGGTGGCGTGTCGGGCCACGGAACGCCGAGCCTCGAGGCGAGCACGCCGAGCTCCGCCCACACCGGGGCGGGCACGGGGATCCCCTCCTTCAGGTGGGCCTCGCGCGCCGCCGCCTCGGGCTCTCCGGGCACGAGCACCCCGGGGCCGGAGGCGCGCAGGGCCTCGCAGCAGGATTCGACCTGGGCGATGTAGCTCTCCAAGGGGACGAACGCGGTGATGTCCACCGCGGTGATCACCGTGCCGAACGTGCCGTCGTACTCGGGCGAGCAGGCGGTGCCGGTGCCCGTGAGCAGGCCGCCGACCAGCTCGATCAGGACGCTCAGGCCGTAACCCTTGTGGCCGCCGAACGGCAGCAGCGCCCCGCCCCGGTAGAAGTCGGCCGGGTCGGTGGAGGCGCGGCCCTCGGCGTCGACGAGCACCCCTTCGGGGGCCGGGGAGCCCGCGGCCAGCAGCAGGCCCAGCTTGCCCTCGGCCATGGCGGCGGTCGCCCAGTCCATGACCACGGCCGCGCCGCCCGCTCGCGGCACGGCCCAAGCCATCGGGTTGGTGCCGAGCATCCTGCGCCGCCCGCCGTACGGGGCCACGGTCGGGTCCGCGTTGCCGACGACCTGGGCGATCAGGCCGGAGGCCGCCAGCGTCCCGGCGTACTCGCCGAGCCTGCCGACGTGGTTGCACTCGCGGACGGCGACCACGGCCACGCCGTGCGCGGCGGCCAGCCGGGCCGCCTCGGCGGTGGCCAGCCGGGCGGCGGCCTGCCCGAAGCCGCGCCGCCCCGACACGACGGCGCTCGCGCCGCGGCGCGAGACGACCTCGGGGCGCGCGTCCGGCAGGATCGCCCCGGCCTCGATCCGGTCGAGGTACGGCCTGATCCGCCGCACGCCGTGGGAGCCGTGCCCGGCGAGGTCGGCCTCCACCAGCGACTCGGCGACCGTCGCCGCCAGGTCGGGCGGGACGCGGGCGGCGGCCAGGAGGTCACGGGCGAGTTCACGGAGGTGGCCGGCGGTGAGCAGACGGGGGGATGCGTTCACGGTGACCTGTCTCGCTTCGGCAGGACTGCGTTCCGTGTGCGCGCTTATGCCCAGTTCGCGGTCGTCGAAACGGACCTCCGGAAAGGGCTTACCTGAGTTCGGGGGCCGTCGCGGTGGCCATCCCCGTACGGCCGAGGTCGGCTCTGCGGCCTGCGGCGACGCCGTCGCGGTAGCCGGTGCCGCTGGTGGTGGGCACGCTGAGGCGGATCTTCGGGTAGTGGACGCTGACCGCCCGCTCGACCTCGGCGCGGCGGTCGGCCAGGACGAGCGCGGAGCCCGTGGCGGCCGACTCGGCCTCGGCCCGGGACTCCGCCGCGCACAGCAGCCGGTAGACCTCGTCGGTGAACCCCAGCAGCCACGACCGGCGGTAGGCCCGCACGGCCGTGACGTCGTGGGGGGGCTCCACCCGGGCCAGGCCCGAGGCCATCTGCAGCAGCAGCGAGGTGGCCAGCAGGTCGGCGCGCTCCAGGTCGGCCGCGAACCCGAACACGTGCACCCGCTGCCCGCCGTCGCCCCGGCCGATCAGCAGGGGGCGGCAGCGCACCGCCTGGGCGACCAGGCTGACGAGGCGGGCCTTCTCCCTGGCCCAGGGGTTGGGCAGGGTGACGATCCGGTCGCCGGGCGTCTGGCGGGTGCCGGCGGGAGGCAGGGAGTCGATGCCGTATTTGGCCATGAGCGCCGACGCGGCGGCCATGAACGTCGCCCGCTCGTGCTCGTTGTCCGTCCGTTCGGCCTTGGCCAGGAGTTTCCTGACGCGCTCGAGCGTACGCTCCCGCAACCGTGCTCCCCCTAGGACTTGCTGGTCAGCACCCGCCCGTCGTCGGCGATGGCGGGGAAGGCGCCGGTGTCCACGATGCCGTGCTGCTGGTACAGCGCCTCGATGAGCGCGTGTGCCTGCGGCTCCAGCTTCCACAGGGCACGATACTCGCGGGCCGTGGACAGCGGGATGCCGATCTCCTGGGCGATGTCCACCGTGCGCGGCACGATGCCCTTGGCGATCTGCCGGTCCCAGAACTCGCGGGCGGAGCGCATGCGGGCGGCGCGCTCGGCGGTGCTGACCACCTGCGGGGTGGTGTCGAGCACGTCGAAGTCCTCGTCGTCGTCGGAGACGAGTTCGGCCAGCGCGGGCGGCAGTGCGGGGCGGGCGGGCACCGGGTGGTGGTCGGCCGTGGGCTCCCAGGGGACGCGGGGGTCGGCGTCGATGAGCGCGGAGGTGTTGTACAGGGCGGCGATCTGCGCCAGCAGCGCCTCCTGGCGGGACTGGTCCACGGCCAGCCCGGTGTGCTCGACGGCCTGGTCCATGGCCTTGTCGAGCTTGGCCAGGGCGGTGCGCATCTTCCGCTCGGACGCGCCGCCCTCGCGCAGCGCCTTGGCGCGCTTGGCGGCCAGGGCGACGCGGGTCAGCCTGCGGTGCGCGTCGACCTCGCTGGCCGTACGGTCGCTGACCTCGGCCAGCCCCATCCTGACCATCAGCCGCTCGGGCGTCAGCCGCCAGTTGATGCGGCCGGTGCCGCGGATGCGGTGCCGCTCGATGGCCATGCCCCGCTCCCACAGCCAGGCGGCGACCAGCGGGGCGGCCAGCCTGAAGACGGCCTCGGGCAGGCTGCGCGCGTCCATGCTGGACAGCACGGCGGTCAGGCAGGTCAGCGCCCACACGGCGATGCCGTCGATGCCGGCGGAGAAGTTCTCGCGCATGTTGCGGCGGGCACGGACGGCGGAGGTGATGATCGCGACTTCGATGAAGGCGAACAGCAGTAACCGGAGCGGACCGTCGAGGCCCAGGACGTCTCCGGAGAATCGCCACATGCCCTGCGCGGACACGCCCGTGGCGATGGAGGCGGCCACCACGGTCAGCACGTCTTCGACGGGACGTGGGGCGATGTACCTGGTGAAGACCCAGGTGATGACGCGCCAGGCGACCCTGAGCACCAGGAACGCCAGCACCAGCCCGATGACGCTCAGCAACGCGATGACAGCGGTGGCGAGGGGCTTCTCGGTTACGAAGGCTGTTATTTCCTCAAATGTCGGCATCAGTCACTATCCGTGATGGCTCAAACTCCGGCTCTATGCGACGAGATCATCGCAGAATGTCGCCATCTTGTACGCCAAACGGCGGCTGCTGCCCCATTTTGCCCAGCTTTAACAGCAGTTCGGAGGCCTTGTAAGGGGTGTGTATCAGACCGGTCACGGACGCGCTCCGCGGCTACAGGGGGTCCGGCCTCAAGGAGGTCAGGGAGGGGCTCATGAAGATCTTCGGCCGTGAACCGGCACTCGTCCTCGGCTTGGTGAGCGCGGGACTGCAGATGCTGACCGCACTCTTCCTGCCGCTGACCACCGTGCAGGTGGCGGCGATCAACTCGATCGCGGCGGCGGGACTGGGCGTGTGGACGGCCTTCGCGACGCGCGGCCTGGACGGGGGAAGGTCCATCAAGGCGGCGGCCCTGGGCTTCGTCCAGGCGGCGATCACACTGGGGCTGGTGTTCGGGCTCTCGCTCACGGAGCAGCAGACGGCGTCCGTCATGGCGTTCGCGGCGCTCCTGGGCGCGTTCCTCGTCCGCCAGGTCTCGACACCGGCGGCGACACCCGCGGCGGCACAGTCCGCCACTCCGGTGGCGCCGGTCGCCGCACCGGCGGGGCAGCCGGCGGGGCAGCCGGCGGGGCCGTCCACGGCGTGAGGGCTCATGCCGTCTTGGTGACAGCCGTGATTCGGGCTGGCCGCGTCCTGGGGCCGGGCGCACAATGGGACGCGAGGAGGGGATTGTGAGCAAGCGATCGCGTAGACGCCGTGCTCTCACCAGCGGCGCGTCCGCCTGGCCGCCCGGGTTCGGGCCCGGGGAGCCGCACGGGCCCCAGGGCGACGACTTCCCGTTCGGCGATCCGTCGGCGGGCGGGGGCGGGGTGCGGGAGCCGCGCAGGCCCAAGCCCGCCCCGCCGGCCCTGTCGGCTGAGGCGCCGCTGCCCGAGCCGCTGATCTACGCCCACGACCGGACCGAGCCTCCGCCCGGAGAGGTGACCAGGGCGGTCGCCGTTCCCTAGAGTGACGCCCAAGGGTGATGCCAAGAGTGACGAACGGCCGACACACGGCTACGGAGCGTCAGATAGCCGGTGGAGGCAGCGGTAAATTCGTCCTTTCGGAGGGCAACATTCACCTGCCTGGGTGGGACCATCTATGCAGGGATTTATCCCAACATGGTGCGATGTATCCCAGCAGGACGGATATCGATGTCAGACACAGAAGAGTTCCCGCTCGTCCAGTTCATGCGGGACGAATTCGACCCCGTGGACGAGCTCGGGCGCATCCGGGCCGAGCAGCCGGTCTTCCCGATGGAGATCCCCGGCGGCCAGACCGTGTACCTGGTCACCCGCTGGGAAGACGTGCGCAGCGTGCTCGGCGACCATGAGCGCTTCAGCAACGACTTCGCCGGCGTGATCGGGCTCGGCTCCAACCAGGAGGACCCGGGCGGCCTGGGGTTCCGTGACCCGCCCGAGCACACGCGGTTGCGCAAGTACCTCACGCCCGAGTTCACCATGCGCCGCCTGCGCAGGCTGGAGCCGCGGATCGAGGCCATGGTCGAGGAGCACCTGGACCGGATCGAGGCCAAGGGCGCCGAGGGCATGCCGGTGGACCTGGTCGAGGAGTTCGCGCTGCCGATCCCTTCACTGGTGGTGTGCGAGCTGCTGGGCGTCCCGTACGAGGAGCGCTCCGACTTCGTGAAGATCAGCAAGGACCGCTTCGACTTCACGGCCGGCCCCGAGGCGTCACTGCAGGCCATCAACGACGCGATGGCGTACCTGACGGACCTGGTGGCCAGGGAGCGGAAGAGCCCCGGTGAGGGGCTGCTCGGGCAGTTGCTGCGCGAGCACGGTGACGAGCTCGACGACCGCACGCTCGCCAGCATGGCCGACGGCCTGCTGACCGGCGGGCACGACACCAGCACCAGCATGCTCTCCCTCGGCACCCTGTGGCTGCTGCGCAACCCCGAAGAGGCCGCGAAGGTGCGCGAGGTCGACGGCTACGTCAACGACGTGGTCGAGGAGCTGCTGCGGTACATGACGGTCGTGCAGGTCGCCTTCCCGCGCTTCGCCCGTGACGACATGGAGCTGCACGGCGTGCCGATCAAGAAGGGCGAGATGGTGCTGTGCTCGCTGACCGGCGCCAACCGCGACCCCGCGCTCGGCGAGGACATGGACACGGTGCGGCCCGGCCGGGAGATCGCCGGCTCGCACATGGCGTTCGGCCACGGCATCCACCGCTGCATCGGCGCCCCGCTCGCGCAGATGGAGATGCGCATCGCCTTCCGCGCGCTGCTGCGCCGCTTTCCCGCTCTGCGGGTCGAGGGCGAGGTGCCGTTCAGGGAACTCGCTATTGTCTACGGCGTCAAAGAGCTACCCGTCGCCTGGTAGAGCGGTTACGTTCGCAATGTGAACGAGCCCGTCATCGACCTGACCGCGATCAGCGCCGTCGTGTTCGCCACCGACGGCGTGGTCACCGACACCGCTCGGGGGCACGCGGCCGCCTGGAAGCACGTCTTCGACGCGTTCCTGCGCGGCCGCTCGACGCCGTTCGACATCCGCGACGACTACCTGCGGCATGTGGACGGGCGGCCTCGCCTCGACGGCATCCGCACCTTCCTGGCCGCGCGCGGCCTCACGGTGCCCGAGGGCTCGCCCGACGACGAGCCGGGCGCGCCGACCGTGCACGGGCTGGGCCTGGCCAAGGACCGGCTCTTCGTGGAGCAGGTGGACAAGTACGGCGTGGCCGCGTTCCCGTCCACGGTGGCGCTGCTGCACGAGCTGCGGCGGCGCGGTTGCCGTACGGCGGCCGTCTCCGCCAGCCTGCACGGCCGCAAGCTGGTCGGCTCGGCGGGGGTCATGCACCTGTTCGACCTGATGGTGGACGGCAACGACGCCGCGCTGATGAACCTGCCCGGCACGCCCGACCCCGCGCTCTTCACCGAGGCGGCGCGCCGGCTCGACCTGCCCGCCGTCAAGGTCGCGGTGGTGGTGTCGGCCCTGCCCGGCGTCGAGGCGGGCGAGAAGGGCGGCTTCGGGCTCGTGGTCGCGCTGGGCGAGAACGGCGAGCTGCGGGCGCGGGGGGCGCACCTCGTGCTGCCCGACCTGGGCGAGCTGAGCGTGCGGGGCAGGGTCCTACCCTTGACGACGTGACCGTTCTCATCGACCCGCCCAACTGGCCGGGGCCGCGCGGCCTGATGTGGTCGCACCTCGTCAGCGACAGCTCGCTGGAGGAGCTGCACGACTTCGCCGTACGTCTCGGGGTGCCGCACCGGGCGTTCGACCGCGATCACTACGACGTGCCGGAGACCGTGCACGCGCGGGCGGTGGCCCTGGGGGCGCAGGCGGTCAGCTCGCGCGAGCTGCTGAGCCGGCTCATCTCGGCGGGCCTGCGCCGCCGCAAGCGCCACCAGCCCTGACCGCCCGTGCTCATTCCAGTGCTCCATCCCTGTGCACCGTCGCCTACGCGCTCCCCGAGCCGGCCTGCGCCGAGGTCAGCGCGGCCAGTTCGGCCGTCATGTTGGCGCGGGCGGGTTGCTCCCACAGCTCGCGTGCCTGCCGGGTGCGGTAGAGGGGCGCGGTGGCCAGCAGGCGGCGCAGGACCTGGGCGCGTCCCGTCCTGAAGAGCTCGTCGGGTACGTGGGCGTACTCC
Source organism: Nonomuraea sp. NPDC050643 (assembly GCF_040654715.1). Lineage (NCBI taxonomy): Bacteria > Bacillati > Actinomycetota > Actinomycetes > Streptosporangiales > Streptosporangiaceae > Nonomuraea > Nonomuraea sp. NPDC050643. The sequence continues at coordinate 40,058 of NZ_JBFAIM010000030.1, forward strand.
TGGCGGATCCGGGCCGCGTAGTCGTCGTATCCGGGGCTGCCGAGCACGGCCAGGTCGGCGTCGCACAGGACGGCGCCGTCGCGGTCGCCCGGCCGGAGGGTGTCGTGGGCGGCGGTGAGGCGGACCAGCCGGGCGACCTCGGCGACCCGGGAGGCCGGCACCCCGCATCGGGCGAGCGCGGACTGGGCGAGCTGGGCGCTGCGCTCCTCGTCCCAGCCCGGCCTGCCGTCGTAGACCGCGTCGTGGAACCAGGCCGCGAGCCGTACGGCGGTCGCGTCCCCGGCCTCGGCGGCGAGCCGGTCGACGGCGGCCAGGACAGCGGACAGGTGGGCAGGCGTGTGGTAGCGGCGGTGGGGCTCGGACCAGCGGGCGACCAGCTCGGCGCGGACGGCCAGGGAGGCGGGCGAGTCACCCGCCAGCTCGGCCCAGCGGCGCGGCGCGGTCGGCCCGTCGGGCGGCACGGTACGGTCGTCGATCACCCACCCACCGTACTCAGGCCGCCCGTTTGGTACCGTCCTGGACATCGACACCACACCCGAAGAGCCCCGGCGCCTGCCCCGATGGCGGGAGGTGCGGGCCGTCATGCCCCGGCGGCCCCATCTGTCCATGGCGGCCAGGGTCGCCGCCGCCTCCGACGTCGCCGACCTGCGGCGGCTGGCCAGGAAACGGGCGCCGCACATGGTCTTCGACTACGTGGACGGCGCGGCCGAGGGCGAGCTGTCGATGGCCCGGGCCGTGGCAGCGTTCGACCGGGTGGAGTTCACTCCCCGCGTGCTGCGCAACGTCTCCGAGGCGCCGACCGAGGTCGAGATCCTGGGGCGGCGCATCGCGATGCCGGTCGTGCTCGGCCCGACCGGGTTCACGCGGATGATGCACCGCGAGGGTGAGCGCGCCGTGGCGCGGGCCGCCGCGCGAGCGGGGATCCCGTACACGCTGTCCACCATGGGCACCACGACGGCGGGAGACGTGGCCGCGGCGGCGCCGGACGGCTGGAACTGGTTCCAACTCTACGTGGTCCGCGACCGCGCCCGCAGCCTGGAGATGCTGTCGCTGGCCGCGGACGCCGGCATGGACGTGCTGGTGGTGACCGTGGACGTGCCGGTCGCGGGGGCGCGGCTGCGCGACGTGCGGCACGGGCTGACGATCCCGCCGTCCCTGCGCTGGCGCAGCGCGCTGCAGGCGCTGCGGCACCCGGCGTGGTGGTTCGACTTCCTCACCAGCGAGCCGCTCAGGTTCGCCACCGTGGACGGCGCGCCCGGCGACCTGGCGGGGATCACGAACATGATGTTCGACCCCTCGGTGACGGTCGCCGACCTGGAGTGGATCAGGTCGGCCTGGCAGGGGCGGCTGCTGGTCAAGGGCGTGCAGCGGGTGGACGACGCGAAAGACCTGGCCGCCGTCGGCGTGGACGGGATCGTGGTGTCCAACCACGGCGGACGGCAGCTCGACCGCTCCCCCACCCCGCTGGAGCTGCTGCCCTCGGTGGTGGACGCCGTGGGCGACCGCACCGAGGTGTTCCTCGACGGCGGCGTCAGGAGCGGGGCCGACGTCGCCGCCGCGGTCGCGCTGGGCGCCAGGGCCTGCTTCGTCGGCCGGGCCTACCTGTACGGGCTGATGGCCGGAGGCGAGCCCGGGGTGCGGCGGGTGCTGGACCTGCTGCACACCGAGCTCGTCCGTACCACGCAGTTGCTGGGGGTGCCCGGCGTCGGCGGGCTGAGCCCCGACGTCGTGCGCCTGCGTTAGGAAGGGCGCCGCTCCAGGGAAGCGCCGTGCTAAGGGAAGCGCCGTGCTAAGGGAAGGTCACCACCTTCACCGGGATCGTGGCCGTGCCCTGGGCCGGGCCGCCCGTGCCGTTGATGACGTGCGCGATCGTGCCGTTGCCCCCGAGCGAGACCGTGAGCAGGTCATGGAAGCGCACGTTCGGGTTGACCGGCGTCTCGAAGCCGCGCTCGGCCACGACGCTCGGATTCACGTTGAAGTAGCAGTACGCCCCCAGCCCCCACGCCTCGTGCGAGGTGACCGAGTCGGCGACCTTGTAGGAGGCGTAACCCCGGGTGGAGCCGTTCATCCAGGCGGCCTGGTCGGGCGGGTCGTACGGCATCTCGTTCTGGAAGAAGATCGTCCGCCCGCGCTGCCCGTTCCAGATGACCTGGTACTTCTGGTAGTGCTCGACGAACAGCCCGTACGCGGTGACGTCGTCGCCGTTGACGATCAGCCCGGTGTCGGCGGTGTTGACGTTCCAGCCGATGCCGGAGCCGTGGTCGCCGCGCCAGGCCCAGATGTGGTCGATGATCGTGTGGTCGCTGTTGACGACGAGGCTGGTCGTGGCCTTGCCCGCGTGGGCGCCGCCGATGCGGAAGAAGACGTCCTGGATCGAGATGGGGTTGGCCGCGTGCGAGGCGCCGGAGCCGGCCGGGCCGACCTCCATGAGGATCGGCGAGTTGACGGGCCCGGCGTCGAACAGCAGCCCGGCCACCTTGACGCCGTCCACGTCGGCGACCCGCATCGGCATCACGCCGTTGTCGGGGATGATCGTGGCGTAGCCGAGGCCGAGGACGACCGTGTCGGGCCTGGTGACGTTGATGGTCTGGCCGACGTGGTAGATGCCGGGCGTGAACAGCAGGTTCAGGCCGGCGGCGAGGGCGGCGTTGATGGTGGCGGCGGTGTCGGAGGGCTTGGCGACGTAGAAGCGGGTGAGCGGGATCGAGGTGCCGGCGCCGGTCCAGTTCACGCCGCGCGAGTTCTGCCGCAGGGCGGGCACGAAGACCTGGTAGTTCCCGGCGGAGTCCACGTACAGGTAGGGCTTCTCCCTGGTCACGGGGCTGGTGGCGAGCGTCGTGTACGGCGGCTCGGGGAACGACTGCGCGGGCGCGCCGACGACGCCGGAGAAGACCATGTTCCACACGCCGTTGAGCCAGCCGCCGATGTTGCTGTCGCGGGTGAACCACTGCTGCTGCGAGTACGGCTGCACGGTCCCGTCGATCCTGCTGTCGGCGATGTACCCGCCGCTGGCCCAGCCGTACCCGGTGGGCGCCAGGTTGAGGTTGCCCCTGACGTGCATCCGGCGGAACGGCGCCGCCTGCGAGACCGCCCACTGGTTGGTGCCGCCGGGCGGGGTGATCGACAGGTTCTCGGCCGAGCGCCAGAAGTTCTGGGTGGCGTTGCCGCCGAACCAGCCCGCGTCCACCCTGACCTGGCCGTTGATGGTGACGTCGTCGGGGTTGCGGCCCAGGCCCATGATCGAGGTGTAGAAGCCGATGTTCGCGTTGACGTTGTAGCTGCCCGGCTTGAACAGCAGGGCGTGGCGCTGGAGGCCGAACTGGTTGGACTCCATCTGGCCGAACACCGAGTCGAGCGTGGACTGGATGCTCGACGCCGGCATCGACGGGTCGAAGACGTGCACGTTGGGGCCGAGGTCGCCGCCGCCGGGCGGGGCGGACGTGGTGCCGTAGACCTGGAACTCCCAGAGCGAGTAGCCGTAGCCGGTGGCGCGGGTGGTGCCGTGCACGCGGACGTGGCGGCCGCTGCCGGAGACGGTCAGGGTCTGGGTGCCGCCCGGGCCGGTCGCCGTCGAGTAGAGGTCGGTCCAGGCCGAGGCGTTGTCGGAGATCTGAACGCGGAAGGCCGTGGCGTACGCGGCCTCCCAGCGCAGCACCACGCTGGAGACGGTGGCGGTGGCGCCCAGGTCCACCTGGATCCACTGCGGGTCGCTGAACTGGCTGGACCAGCGGGTGCCGGGGTCGCCGTCGACGGCGGCCGAGGCGGGCGTGCCGGCGTTCTCGGTGGACGAGGCGGTCACCGGCCGGCCCTGTGACAGGAGCGGGTCGGCCGCCCGCGCGGGCCCCGCGACCAGGCAGGACAGGATGAGAGTGGCCAATAAGGCCCCGATGAGGGCGGGACTTCGGCGGGGGTGCACTGCTTCTCCTCACGAAGGGGGTGTGTGAGAGAGCGCTCTATCGAGCAGAGCGTGCATGCGCCCGGCACTTATGTCAATGCTTGATTTAACTTCTAGGCAATAGTGGTGACCGACCGGTGTGCCCCCGCGCCCGTGAGGAACGGCTCGATGACCAGCGTGGCCGCGCCCAGCGCCACCGCGTCGGGGCCGAGGCGGCCGAGCACGATCGTCTCCGGCTGGAACGGCTGCGCCTGCGTGCCGGCGGCGGTGGCCCGCCGGATGTCGGCCAGCAGCCGCCCGCCCAGCATGAGGCCGGCCCAGCCCCCGATGACGATGCGCTCGGGGTTGAACAGGTGCACCAGGCTCGACAGGCCCACGCCCAGCAGCTCGACGCTCTCGCCGATCACCGGGGAGCCCTCCTCGAGCAGCCGGGCCAGCGCCGCCTCCTCGTCGGCGGAGTCGGCGACGACGCCCGCGCGGTCGAGGATCGCCTCGGCCCCCAGGTACGCCTCCAGGCACCCCCGCGCGCCGCACCGGCAGGCCCGCCCGCCCGCGATGATCTTCAGATGGCCGACCTCGCCGGCGGCCATGCCCGCGCCCCGGTAGAGGTGGCCGTCGGTGACGATCGCGCCGCCCACTCCCGAGCCCATGAGCACGATGACCGCGTCGCGCGTGCCCTTGCCGGAGCCGAACCAGAGCTCGGCCTGCCCCATCGTCTTGGCGCCGTTGTCCACGAACAGCGGCAGCCCGGTGCCGGCCCGCAGCAGCGCGCCCAGCGGCACCGCCTCCCAGCCGAACGTCTTGGCCCGCACCAGCGCGTCGGGACCCGGCTCGACGATGCCCGGCACGCCGACGCCCACGCCCAGCACCTGCCCGGCGGAGACCTCGCCCTCGGCGATCACCGCGTCGACGCCGGTCAGGATGTGCCGCGCGACCAGCTCGGGGTCGTGCTTGGCCGAGCGGACCGCGTAGTGCGCCCGCGCGCGCACGGTCATGTCCAGGTCGAACAGCTCGACCTTGACCTGGGTCTCGCCCACGTCCACGCCGACGGCGTAGCCGTAGGCCGGGTTGACCTTGAGCAGCACGCGGGGCCGGCCGCCGTCGGAATCGACCTGACCGGCTTCGACGATGACCTGCTCGGCGAGCAGGTCGCCGGTCATGGTGCTGATCGTGGCCGCGCTGAGCCCGGTCTCGGCCGACAGCTCGTTGCGGCTGGCGGGGCCGCCGAAGTAGAGCGCGCGCAGCAGCACCGCCCGGTTCCCCCTGCGAAGATCCCGTACGGTCCTGCGCCCTGACGTGCCCATCCGCGTCCCCGTCCTCTCCCGAATTCGCCGCCATGTTAGTTCACGTCCCGAAAGGCGCCGGGGTCGGCTCGGTGTCGGCGGCGTTACCGAAGCGTTTCCCGGCGAGTCCTGACTTTCTTCGAGGCTTAGATTATGGTCTGGCCATCCCCCAGATGAGGAGATGACAATGAGCCGAGGACTTGTGCGAGGCGCCGTCGTGGCGGTGCTCGCGACCGGACTGGCCGCGTGCGGCGGTGGCGGCGGTGACGCGGGGTCCAGCGGCGGCTCCAAGGAGCTGACGTTCTGGATGTACCAAGACCGCACCCCGCAGGCGGGCCAGGTCATCGAGAAGGTGCGCGAGGACTTCGAGAAGGCCAACCCCGGCGTCACGGTCAAGCTCGTCAAGATCCCGAAGGACGACTACAACACCAAGCTCGGCAGCGCCGTGGCCAGCAAGAGCGCGCCCGACGCGGGCATACTCGACCAGCCCCTGGTGTCCAAGTACGCCCTCGACGGCACCATCAAGGAGGTGCCCGCCGGCCTGGTCAACGAGGCCGACTACTACAAGGGCGCGCTCGACACCAACCGCGCGAACGGCAAGCTCTACGGCCTGCCCCAGGACCAGACGACGGTGGCCCTGTTCTACAACAAGAAGCTGGTCCCGGCCCCGCCCAAGACCTGGGACGAGCTCAGGGCCACGGCCGCGCAGGTGCACGCCGCCGACGCGAACGTGGCCGGCATGAACGTGCCCAAGGGCGACGGCTACGGCGCCTGGATGTTCCCGGGCATCGTGCACGGCGCGGGCGGCGAGATGGTGGACGACGCCGGCAAGAAGGTGCTGTTCGACCAGCAGCCGGCCGTGGACGCGCTGCAGCTCTGGGTGGACCTGCTGAAGTCGTCGCCCCGCAAGATCACCGACTCGGACAAGCCGTTCGAGAACGGCCTGGCGGCCATGACCATCTCCGGCCCCTGGGACGTGCCGACGATCCGCGAGCAGTTCCCGGACCTGGACTTCGGGGTGGCGCCGCTGCCGTACAAGAGCGAGCCGGCCGGGAACATCGGCGGCGAGGACTCCGTGGTCTTCTCCACCAGCAAGAATCCCGACCTGGCGTGGAAGTGGCTGGCCTTCCTCGGCAACGCCGACAACAACGGCACGGTCGCCGACGCGCTCGGCGGGTTCCCGGTGCACCTGAAGGCCAAGGTCGTCGCGGGCGGCCCCGAGCAGGCGGCCTTCCTCGAGCAGCTCAAGGCGGCGCACGCGCGGCCGGCGGTGCCGCAGTGGATCCAGGTCAACGACGAGATCATCGCCCCGGCGATCGAGTCGGCGCTGACCGGCAAGGTCACCGCCCAGCAGGCGCTGACGGACGCGGCGGCCAAGACCCGCTCCCTGCTCGGGTGGAACAGCTGACGTGACGGCACCCGTACTGGACAGGCCCGTGTCGGCCGGCGGCGGGCGGCGGGCGCGCCGGCCGAACGCCCGCCGCAGGGACCACCTGATCGGCTGGCTGCTGGTCGCCCCGGCGCTCGCCTACTTCCTGGTCTTCCTGCTGTATCCGGCCCTGTCCGCGCTCTACTACAGCTTCACCGACTGGAACCTGCGCTCCGCCGCGAGCTGGGTCGGCCTGGCCAACTACGGCGACCTGCTGTTCGACGACGTCAAGTACCCGCACTTCTGGAAGTCGGTGCGGGTCACGCTGCAGTACACGCTGGTCGCCGTGCCGCTGACCCTCGTCGCGGCGCTGGTGCAGGCGCTGCTGCTGAACGCGGTCAGGCGCGGCGCGAACCTGTTCCGGCTGCTGCTGTTCCTGCCGGTGGTCACGGCCGAGGCGGCGGTCGGCGCCATCTGGCGCTGGCTCTACGACCCGCAGTACGGCCTGATCAACACGATGCTCGGCCTGGTCGGCATCCCCGGCCAGAACTGGCTCAACACCCCCGAGCTGGTCATCCCGGCGCTGGCGTTCATCGCGGCCTGGCAGTGCGGCATCTCGATGATCATCTACCTGGCGGGGCTGAAGGGCATCCCGGGCGCCATCCAGGAGGCGGCGATCATCGACGGGGCCGGGCCGTGGCAGCGGTTCTGGCGGGTGACGTTCCCGATGCTCCGGCCGACCACGTTCTACCTGCTGGTGACGGGGGTGATCGCGGCGCTGCAGGTGTTCGGCCTGGTGTACGTGATCTTCTCCGGCAACGGGCGCAGCGTCACCGGCGGGCCGGAGCAGTCGGGGCTGACGTACGTGCTGCACCTGTACCTCTTCGCCTTCCGCTACGACGCGATGGGGGCGGCCTGCGCGATGTCGTTCATCCTGCTGGTCTTCATCGTGATCGTCACGGCGCTGCAGTTCCGGTTCGTCAAGCAGGAGGCGTCATGAGGAAGGCGTCCATGTACGTGGCGCTGGTGCTGCTGGCGGCCGTGTCGGTAGTGCCGTTCCTGTGGATGCTGGCCACCTCGTTCAAACACGGGCAGGACATCTACAGCAAGGTGCCCAACCTGCTGCCGCTGGACAAGAAGACCGGCGAGTGGGCGGCGACGCTGGACAACTACGACTACGTGCTCGGCGTCGGCGGGCTCGGCGGCGCGTTCGTCAACAGCGTCTGGGTGTGCGCGGTCCTGGTGCCGGCCAAGCTGCTGGTGGACGCGCTGGCCGCGTACGCGTTCGCGCGGATCCCGTTCCCGGGCCGCGACAAGCTGTTCGTGATCATGCTGGGCGGCATGATGGTGCCCGCGATCACCCTGCTGGTGCCGCGGATCCACGTCACGCAGTCGCTGGGCATGTTCGACACCGGGTGGGGGCTGATCGTCCCGAACGTCGCCTCGGTGCTGGACATCTTCCTGCTGCGGCAGTTCTTCCTGTCGATCCCGGCCGAGCTGGAGGAGGCGGCGCTGATCGACGGGGCGGGCCGGATGCAGATCTTCTGGCGGATCGTGCTGCCGCTGTCGAAGCCCGTGCTGGCGGTCGTCACGATCACCAGCTTCCTGTTCCACTGGAACGACCTGGTCTGGCCGCTGCTCGTGACCAACGACCCCGAGCTGTACACGCTGCCGCTGGCGTTGCAGCAGCTCGTGGCCAGCCCGGACGGCGGACGCGCCTACTACATCATGGCGGGCGCCACGCTCGCCGTCCTGCCCGTGATCGTGGTGCTGCTGATCTTCCAGCGCCGGATCCTGCAGGGCATCGCCTTCACCGGCCTGAAAGCCTGACCGTCCAGAACCGAGGAGGACTAGCGTGATCATCGAGATCCGCGACGGGGTCGCCGTCGTCGACGGCGTGCCGCGGGTGCTCGTCACCGCCGACTATCCCTACTACCGCGACGATCCGGCCGTGTGGGCCGACCGGCTGCGGGCCGTGCGGGACGAGCTCGGGATCGAGGTGATCACCTGCTACCTGCCCTGGCGGCACCACCAACCCGAGGCGGGCTCGGCCCCCGACTTCACCGGCGTCACCCATCCGGCCAGGGACGTCATCGGCTTCCTCGCGCTCTGCGCGGAGCTGGGGCTGCGGGTGGTCGCCAAGCCGGGCCCGTTCATCCACGCCGAGGTCGGCTACGGCGGGCTGCCCGACTGGGTCTGCCCGGACACCGACCCCGCGATGGAGCCGCTGCTCGACGCCGCCGGCGCCCCCTCACGCTGGTCGGACGGCTCCGACCCGGCCGGCAGGGCGCTGCCCGCGCCGCTGGGGCCCGCGTTCCTGGCCCGGGCCACGCAGTGGCTGGCGGCGGTGGGCAAGGAGGTGCTGGCGGGCGAGACCCCGGTGATCGCGCTGCAGATCGCCAACGAGGGCATCTACACCAGCGGGGCGCTGCCGCTGACGGCCTACGACTACAGCCCGTCGGGGCTGGCGTTCTACCGGGACCGGCTGCGCGTCTGGTACGGCGGGCTGGAGGTGTACAACGCCGCCCACGAGACGTCCTTCGCCGCGTGGGAGCAGGTCCCGCCCGGCGGCGAGGGGCTGCTCGCCCGCGCCGACTGGGGGCGCTTCCACGCCGAGTACCTGGCCGAGGTCTACCGCGTCTGGGCGCAGGCCGTCGGCTCCGACCTGCCGGTCCTGGTCAACCTGAACCCGCCGACCGTGCCCGAGCTGGACGACTGGCTGGCCAGGGTACGGCCGGAGCTGTGGGGCGGCATCTCCTACGGCTTCACCAACTGGATGGGCGTGGTGTCGGCCGACCGCGACTCCCAGGCCCGCTACGTGATCGCCGCCAAACGCGCCCCCGGGCCTAACCTGGAGGAGAACTGGGGCTTCTCCCAGCTCTACGACCCGGCCTACATCGACGGGGCGACCAGTTTCCACCAGTCGCTGCTGGCGCTGGCGGCGGGGGCGACCGGGTTCAACGTCTACACCGGGGTGGCCACCTCCGGCTGGGCTCCGGAGCTCGACCCGGCGCATGTGGGGCCCTATCCGGACAGCGCGCCGATCGACGCGGCCGGGACCGCCACCCACAAGGCGCCCGTGGTGCGGGCGCTGGCCGGCTTCTTCGCCGCGCACGGGGCCGAGTTCCTGGAGTGCTCGGGGGCGCGGCGCGACGCGTTCGGGCTGTACCTGCCGTACGCGGGGATCGCGGCGCTGTCCGGGCCCGAGGGTCCCCAGTGCGGGCGGCCGCTGCGGGCCTTCCACGAGCGGATGCGCACGCGGGGGCTGGACTACGGGCTGTTCGACCTGGAGCACGTGACGGCGGCGGAGCTGGCGGCCTACCGGAGCGTGACCGTGCCCGGCGGGCCCTTCCTGCACCGCCGGGTGCAGGAGCTGCTCGCCGCGTACGCCGAGGCGGGCGGCCGGGTGCTGTTCGACGGGCCCGCGCCCACCCTGGACGAGCACCTGGCGCCCTGCGCCCTGCTGACCCCGTCCGCCCCTCCCGCTCCGGACCCCGCCGAAAACCTCGTCCTGTACGGCGACGCCGACGTGTTCCTGCGCACCCATCCGGAGCGCGACGTGCACTACCTGACCGTGCTGGTCCAGACGGGCAACGAGGGCCCGATCGGCGTGCGCACGCCGTACGGGACCGTCGAGGTCGTCGCCGCGGAGGGCGGCGGCGCGGTCGTGCGCCTGGCCGCGGGCGGGCTCGGCGATCTGGTGGTGAAGGGCGTCAACACGTACCTGTCGTGCGCCGTGGAGGCCAGCGTGCGGCTGAACGGCGAACGCGTGGGGGCCCCGGGGCCCGGTGACCTCGCCAGAATCACCCGCGACTGAAACAGAAAGCCTGGCATTCCTCACAGAAAGGGCGCGTATTTACCCGCCGACGTCATCGCTCTGGTCGTTCACACGGGGACCTGTCCCGTCGAGAGGAGATCGCGATGGCCAGCGGGGAATTCCAAGTGATGAAAGTACCGGCCGAGCAGTTGGCCGGCATTCTTCACGGCCAGGTCATCGATCCTGGAGCTCAACCGACGAATATCGTCAAACAGGCCGAGGGTTGGACCGTGGACGTGAGCTGGGAGGTCACCGGCGAGCTCGTCGACTGGCTGGCGGGCTGCTGGCAATTGGAGATCATCGCCGATCTGCTCGGGGGTGGTGAGACGAAGCATCCGTCACCCCCGGTGGAAATGACCTTCACACCTGGCTCGGGGCGATATACCGCGTCCATTCCCATGCGCGGGCAACTGTCCCCTGGCACTTATGACCTCGTGGTCAATCTCACCACGACCACCGCCGCCGGCACCGCGGGGGCGCTCGGCGGATTCGTGGTCATCAGCAAGATCCTGGTGAAGGAATGACGGCCGCCGCCCCGGGGCGTGCCGTTCCGGGGCGGCCGATCTCCTCCGAGTTGCCCGCGCGTCCCAGGTGAGCGGTCAGGTCCCCGATTCCGCTCCTATCGCACTGCAAGCCTTCCGCAAGGTCGTCCTTCTAGCCTCCTGGCTGGTGGCCACGGGGCAAGCCGGCCGCCGACTGTATCTGACGCCGCCGCAGACGCTCTTAATCGTTGAGCACTCCTCGAGGCGACGGGACCAGCAAACGGGAGACCCCATGTCCGACACTCCGATGACCGGGGACGACGTGCTGCGCATCGCGGCCTACAAGGACCGGAACGCCGCGCTGCAGGCGATGGTCATCGCCTACAGCTACCACCGCGTGGCCGCCGACCTCGCCGTGCACCTGGGCCGGCAGGCCAACAACTGGTACTGCTACGCCACCTGGACCTCCAAGGCGGTCGGGGAGAGCCTCGACCTCGGCCCGGACTCACCGTTCATCGACGACTTCGGCCGCCGGTTCCGGGTGCCGGCCCGCTTCAGGAGGCTCTTCAGGGCCGCGCTGCTCACCCTGCTCGGGCCCAGCTACCAGCTCGGGCTGGCGCTGGCCAACCGTGCCATCTTCCTCGAGACGGCCAGCCTCGCGGTCAACCTGTGGAACGACACACCCGACCGCTACCTCAAGGTCAGCCCGGAGTCCGACCTGACGCCGGCGCCGCCCGAGTTCCTGACCGACCTGCTGTCACCGGCCGACCCGCGCTACCTCAAGGACGCCGCGCAGCTCCTGGTCGAGGCCAGGAACACCGACGATCCCGCCGTGCGGGCCGAGCTGATGCTGGGGGCCAACATCGCGCTGTCGGCGTACGAGCAGGCGCGCGCGCAGGCCGCTCTGGAGCTGGTGCTCTACCGGCCGGTCCGGTGGCTGACCCGGGTGTCGTGGCGCTCGCTGCGCTCCCTGGTCACCCGCAGGCCCTTCCCCCGCTTCCGCCTCTACTCCGCCAAGCACGAAGACCAGCCCCGTCTCACTCGCAGGCTCGAGGAGCTGTGGGCCTCCCTCTACACCCGCCACCTGTTCTACGTGCGCACGCCGCTCAGCGACATCAAGGTGGGCAGGCCGCTGACCACTCCCGCGGGCGTCGACCCGGCCCAGGTGTGGCGGCCGATCCAGAACGAGAAGGTACGCAAGCTCGCCGAGGAGTTCATCACCGAGGACCAGGAGGCGTCCACGGCCGGGGTCGCCAACTGGGTCTCCTATCCCGACCGCATGCGCTTCATCGTCAGCTACTTCCGCGTCTACCAGAACGTCGACGCCCTCTACCGGGTGCCGTTCGAGCAGAAGATCGCCGACGGGCTGGCCGAGGAGATGACGCGCGGGCTGGTCCCCGAGGCCGTCAGCCAGATGCTCGAGAACGTGCCGGGGCGCAGGCGCCGGGGCAGGGTCTACGCCTATCCGACGGAGACCGACCCGGACGCGTACGAGATGGCGCACTTCGACTTCGAGCCGTTCCTGGAGGCGATCCCCCTCGACCAGGTCAGGAAATAGCGCACCGAAGACGGCGTCCCGAAGACACCGCACAGCTCAGTGACACCGCACAGCTCAGTCCAGACAGATCAGTCCAGGAAGTCGCGCGTGATCTCGCGAGCCTGCAGAAGCCCGCGCAGCTTCGCGAAACAGCGGGCTCGGGTGGGCCCGATGCTCCCGACCGGCCTGCCCAGCCTGCGCGCCACGTCCACGTAGTGGGGCTCGGAGGTTTCCGTGAGCGCTCTGAACAGCACCCGCTGCGCTGCCGGCAGCTCCTCCACCAGCTCCGCCAGCGTACCGGCCAGCCAGATCCTGGCCAGTTCCCTGTCCACGTCGTCCGTGCTGCCCAGTGAGTCGAGGTCCGGGGTGCAGATCTCCTTCGTCCGCCTGGTGAGCTTGAGGCACTCGCGGAAGGCGATGGTGGCCAGCCAGCCCGCCATGCGCTGGCCGTCGGCCACGCTGCGCAGGTTCTGCCAGGCCAGCAGCCAGGTCGTCTGGAGCACGTCCTGGGCGTCTTCATGGCTGAGCCTGAACCGGCGGATGCGGGCCTTCAGCATGGGGCTGAACTCCTCGATCAGCCGCTCCCACGCCACGGCGTCGCCGTCCTGCGCGGCCGACACCAGCGCGGCTGTGTCGAGTCGTTCAACGGTGTCCAGCTGCATGTCGTTCTCCCCACCGGTCCGGGTTCTCGGGGGGCCTCTACCGGCCGGCATCAATACCGTGCGCCGAGTGATCGCGGAGGGCTGTCTCGCGCGTGACAGTGCGGGTGTGTTCCTCGTCACATTCGGGGGTTCGGTTACCACATGCTGTCCGGGCGCGGAATGCGGCCTAAAGTTCTTGCATGAACGCGCGCAGCGGGCTGCCACACGAGGTCGAGCCGGTCGCCGCCGTGCTGGCGGAGATCCCGTTGTTCCGCGTGCTCGGAGAGAGCGGCATCCGGAGCACGGCACGGGCCGGGCTGGCGCGCAGATACCGGTCCGGGCAGATCATCTTCCATCAGGGGGATCCGGGAGAGTCGCTCTACGTGCTGCTGGACGGGCTGGTGAAGGTGGTGTTCACCACCGAGCACGGCGACGAGATCGTCCTCAACATGCTGAGCCGGGGCGACACCTTCGGCGAGATGGCGCTGCTGGACGGCTCGCCGCGCTCGGCCTCGATCGTGACCGTGCGGCCCGCGTGGGTGTTCGCGCTGCCCAGGGCGCGGCTGCTGGAGCTCATGCGGGAGCACCCGGGGCTGGCCGACGAGTTCCTGCGCATGCTCGGCCACATGGTGCGCAGGCTCACCGGCCAGGCGGCCGACCTGGCCTTCCTCGACCTCGGCGGGCGGCTGGCCAAGCTGCTGCTGGAGCTGGCCGACAAGCACGGGCAGTCCCACGGGGTGGTGGACCTGCCCGGGCTGACCCAGTCCGACCTCGCCGCGCTGATCGGCGCGTCGCGACCGGCGGTCAACCGGGCCCTGCAATCGCTGGTGTCACGCAACCTCATCGCCATCAAGGGCCGAACGATCACGCTTCTGGATGTCGCCGCCCTGCGGAAACGGGGCGGCCTCTGACCGAATCTGGAGTACGGGGTACATGAACGTTCACGACGAGCGCTGGCCGGAGGAGAGGTTCCGGCAACTCAGGCAGCAGGCCGACCCGGACATCGACAAGGTGGTGGCCGAATACCTGGAGGCGCAGCCTGACGGGAAGGGCGTGCTGGATCTGGTGAAGGCCGTGATCGAGGAGCTGGGGAAGGCCAAGCTGGAGGCCAGGGCTCCCTCGGGCGAGCCGCCGGCGTCCGAGATCTTCGAGGCCCTCGACTTCGCCAAGGAGCTGCCCGACTGGGGTGACGACCGGGAGCTGCTGGCCAAGGGCCAGTCCGTGTTCGCCGACTACGGGCTCTACCAGTCGGCCGCGCTGTTCTGCAAGTGCCTGCCGATGGCGTACGTGGAGGTGTCCAGCGCCAAGGTGCTGGCCGGCGTCTCCAACCTGGCCACGCACAGCCTGACCCGCCGGGTGGCGGAGACCGGGCAGATGCTGGTCGACGTGATGGGGCTGCGCGCCACCGACAGCCTGCGGCCGGGCCGTCCGGGGAACACGACGGCGCTGGGGCTGCGGGTGCTGCACTCGTTCGTGCGGGCCCTGGTCAACGAGCGCTTCGGCGACCACTGGGACACCGAGCGGTTCGGCCCGCCGGTCAACCAGGAGCTCCTGCTGGCCACGATCTTCGACTTCTCCGTCGTCACGTGGGAGGCTTTGGAGACCATGGGCGTGGTGCTGACCGACGAGCAGCGCGCGGCCCACCTCTACACGTGGAGCGTCTTCGGCCACCTCATGGGCGTCGACGTCTGCCGTGACGGTCCGCTCACGCTCGACGACGTCGAGCCGGTCAGCCGGCGCCTCGGCCGCCTGTACGAATCGAGCGAAGAGGGCCGCCTGCTGATGGCCAGACTCCTGGCCGAGATGGAGGGGTTCATGCATCTGGGCTGGCGCAAGCTGCCGCGCAGCCTGGTGCACTGGGTCTTCCGCGACGCCAAATACGGCGCCGACCGGGTGCCCGAACTGCTCGGCGTGCCGAAGGCGGCCTGGTGGTTCACGGCGCTGTTCGCCGCCGCCCGGGCCGCTCATGGTCGAAACTGGCTGGCCGCACCGGTGGACGGTGTGGTTCGCTGGCTGGTACGCAGGGCCGGCAGGCACATCGTGGTGGCTCTGATCGACCGTCACTCCGACAGGCAGGCGGCGTTCAGGATCCCCGACGAGCTGGCCCGCGCGTGGCGGATCAAGCAGTCTGCACCCGCGGTGAAGACCCGTGAGATCCGCAGGACCGTCCGCGAAACGCTCCGAGCGCCCACGCAGGGGCGGAAAGGGCTGCGCACGTGACTGCCCCACACGAACCGGGCACCCTCACCACGGCGACCATCCTGTTCACCGACGTGGTGAGCTCCACCGCCCTGCGGATCAGGCTCGGCGAGGAGCGCGCCAACGTGGTCTTCCGCCGGCTCTACCAGTTGCTGCGCTCGGTGGTGACGGCGAGCGGATCGACGTTCACCAAGAGCCTGGGCGACGGGCTGATGGCCGTGTTCGACTCGGCGACGGCCGGGCTCGACGCGATCATCGCGGTGGAGCAGGCGGTGGCCGACGAGAACGAGCGGGCCCTGGAGAAGATCTCCATCAGGGCCGCGCTGGCGGCGGGCGACGTGTGCTGGGGTCATGACGACGTGAGCGGGCTGCCGACCGTGGAGGCGGCCCGCCTGGTCGCGGTGGCGGAGGGCGGCCAGGTGCTCTGCACCGACCTGGTGCGGCGGCTGGCGCAGGGCCGCAGCAGGCACGAGTTCAAGGACCTCGGGCGGCTGCCGGGCAAGGGGCTGCGCGAGCCGATGCACACCTACGAGCTGCACTGGCAGAGCGCCGACCACCACCTCGGCGGCGGGCTGGCGCCGTGGCTGGACGACGGTCACGTGCTGCCCTTCGTGGGCCGGCAGGAGGAGCTGCGGACGCTCGACGGGGAGCTGGCGGCGGCCGAGTTCGGCAGCGGGCTGGTGATCCTCGAGGGCGAGCCGGGGGTGGGCAAGACACGGCTGGCCTCCGAGGTGGCCAGGCGCGCGCTCAAGCGGCAGTTCACGGTGCTGGCGGGGCGGTGCACGGATCCGGCGCGGCAGGCGTACGAGCCGATAGCGGGCGCGGTGGAGCGGCTGGCCCGCACCTCGCCGGCGCTGCTGCTGCGGGCCGGGGTCGACCAGCAGTGCGGCCAGCTCGTACGCCTCGCGCCCTCGCTGGCCGCGCCGCCCCTGTCGCTGGAGGTGCCGCCGGCCACCGAGCCCGTGTCGGAGCGCTACCACCTCATGGCCGCGGCCCGCACGCTGATCGAGCGGCTGGCCACCGTACGTCCCGTGCTGCTGGTGATCGACGACCTGCAGTGGGCGACGCTGGAGTCGCTGCAGATGCTCAACGCCCTCATGTGGGACGCCGACGCGCTGCCGCTGCTGATCCTGGCGATGTCGCGGCCGGTGCCGATCGAGTCGGCGGTGCCGGAGCTGCACAAGCTGACCGCCGACGCCCGCGTCGTCCAGGTGCCCTCGTTCGGGCCCGACGAGGTCTCCCACGCGCTGGCCGAGGCCCGCGCCAACGGCGACGCCGAGCAACTGCACCGGATCACGGGCGGCAACGCCTTCCTCATCAGCGAGGTGATCAGAGAGCTGGCCGCGGGCAAGGAGCTCGACGCGCTGTCGGTGCCCGACTCGGTCACCCGGATGGTCCTGGCCCGCCTGGCGCAGCTCCACCCGGACGCCCGCGACCTGGTCAACCTGCTGGCCGTCGGCGAGCGGATGGACTCGGCCGAGCTGCGCAACGGCCTCGGCCTCGACGAGGCCCGGTTCGTGGCCGCGGTCGAGGAGGCGATGGGCGCGGGGCTGGTGGCGCTGCTGGACAACGGGTCCTGCCGGTTCTCCCACGAGCTGACCAGGAACGCCCTCTACGCCACGCTGTCGGCGCCGCGCGCCGCGCTGCTGCACGGGCGGGTGGCCGACGCCCTGTGCCGGACGGACCCGAACGCCAAGACGACGCGACCGTACGTGGTCGCCTCCCACCTGCTGGCCGCCGCCGAGCACGGACGCGACCCGGCCCGGGTGAGCGCGGCGGCCGACGCCGCCGAGCACGCGGCCCGGCACGCGCTGGCCAGGCTGGCCCACCGCGAGGCGGTCACCTGGTACCAGCGGGTGCTCGACCTGCTCTCCGACTACCCGGGCGCGACCTCGGAGCGGCGCGCTGAGCTGCTGGTGGAGTGCGGCAGGGCGATGTGGCTGGCCGGGCACCCGGAGGCCAGGCAGACCCTCACGCAGGCGGCCGACCTGGCCAGGGAGTGCGGGCGCGGCGACCTGATCGTGCTGGCCGCGCTCGGCGGCGAGCGCGGCTTCTCCACCATCTCGGCGGCGCCCGACCAGCAGCGCATCGCCCTGCTGACCGAGGCGCGCCGGGTGGTCGACTCCACCGACGTCAGCACCAGGGCGCTGCTGGCCGCCCTGCTCGCCTCGGAGCTCATCTGGGCCACCGACGGCGAGCGGCGCTTCGCGCTCAGCGACGAGGCGGTGGCCCTGGCCCGCAAGTCCGGCGACCCGCGCACGCTGGCCAGCGTGCTGGGGATGCGCAGCCTGACCATCATCCCCGCCGACCCGCTGCACCAGCGCAACCGCGACGGCGACGAGATGCTGGAGGCGGCCCGTCAGACGGGCGACGACCTGGCCCTGTTCCACGCCTACGTGCAGCGCACTCCCCCGGTGCTCGACAGCGGCGACGCGGCCAAGGCCGCCACACTGCTCGACCAGGCCGACGAGCTGGCGCGCCGGCTCGGGCAGCCGCACCTCAACTGGCTGATCGGCTACTCCAAGGCCGGGCTGACCCTCATGCAGGGCGACCTGGCGCAGGCGGAGTCCGAGGCGGAGACCGCCATGCGGCTGGGCTCGGAGATCGGCCGCCGCCTGGAGGCGGTGGCCATCTACGCCGAGCAGATCGCCGAGATCCGGCGGCTGCAGGGGCGGCTGTGGGAGCTGCGCGACCGGCTGCGCCGCATCGCGCAGGCGCCGCAGGTCGACCCGGTGCACGCGGTGCTGCGCTACCTGTGCGAGCTGGACGACGTGGAGGCCGCTCCCCTGCTCGACCGCATCCTGGCCCACGGGGGCGCCGAGCCGCCGCGCAACATGGCGCACCGGCCCGCCCTCGACAACCTGGCCGTGGCCGCCGCGCGCCTGGGCCGGGCCGGGCTGGCCGGGCAGCTCTACGCCTCGCTGGCCGCCGACCCGGAGACGTTCGGCCACGGCACGGTGGCGCACCACTGCGGCCACCACTACCTGGCCCACCTGTGCGTGGCGATGGACGACCGGCGGCGGGCCGCCGAGCACTTCGAGGCCGCGGCGGAGGCCCACGAGCGGCGCGGGGTGCCGCTCATGCTCGCCGAGTCGCTCCTCGACTGGGCCGACCTGCTCGACGGGGGCGAGGTGAGCGGGCCCAAGGCGGTGGACCTGCGCGAGTGGGCCGGCTCGCTGCTGCCGGGCCGGGGCGCGCTGCTGCTGGAGCGACGGCTGCGCTGAGACCCTTCGACCGGCCCGAGCCGGTCGAAGCGGCGGGCCTGACAACGGGCGGGCCTGACAGTCGAAGCGGCGGGCCTGCCAACGGGCGGAGGCTACGTCGCGAGCGTCTGGCCCGCCTCGATGGCCTCGCGCACGCTCTTGGCCAGCGTCTCCTCCAGCGCGTCGCCCTGGGCTTCGAGCGCCCGCATCCCGTCGGCGTCGTCGGTGTGCGCGAGCAGCGCCCGGTACTTGTCGTTGTTGGCCAGCGCCGCGCGTGCCCGGATGGCGGCGTCGGCCTCCCCGACGCGGTAGGCGTACCTCTCCAGCTCCTTCACCCGGGCCTCAACCGCCGCCTCGGAGCGGCGCAGGGCCTCCTGCTGCGGCTCCAGCACCGCCCTCAGCTCGGGTGTCACGACCCCGCGCATGGCGCGCTCCTGCTCCTGCCGCAGGTGCGTCTGGACGCGCAGCAGCAGGGCGATCTCCCAGATCTGCCGGGGCAGCAGCACCTCGTTGGCCAGGCCGTCCAGCAGCCGCAGGCGCAGGACCTCGGAGGTGTAGACGGACATGACCGCCGCCCTGGCGCGTTCCAGCAGGGCGCGCGCGGCCGGGGCCAGGTCCCGCACGATCACGAACCTGTCCCGGTACGGCGACCGCGCGGGGTGCCGCCCGAGCCGCGGGATGAAGCAGTCGATGACCGCCAGCCGCTCCTGCTCGGTCAGGCCGGGGTCGGCGACGAAGTCGACGGTGCGCCTGACGTGGTCGCGCTCCTGGGCCAGCCGGCGCTGCTCGGCGGCGAAGAGCCGCCGGCGGCGCAGCGCGTCACCGGTGACCAGGGAGGTGCAGATGCCGAGCAGGGCGAGAATGACGGCGATGACCAGGACGCCGAGGCCGAACCGCGTGGCGAGGACGAAGCCGGTCAGGATGACGGCCGCGCAGATGCCGGCCGATGCCAGCGCGTACCCGAAGCCCTTGACCACACCATCCCCCTGGGAGGGAGTTCCGTTGTGCCCTGGGAGTTCACAATAGCCCGCAACCCCCGAAAGATCACCAGGTTCCGGGCATACCGATCTCAGCGGAGATAGGAGGCGCCGTTGAGGTCGAGGACCGCGCCGCTGGCCCATTCGGCGGCCGGGGACGCGAGGTAGAGGACGGCGGCGGCGATCTCCTCCGGCCGCGCCACCCGGCCGAAGGGGCTCTGGGCCCGGATGGCGTCGCCGCGCGGGGCCTTGAGGTGCTCGTTCGTCATGTCCGTCTCGACGAAGCCGGGCGCCACGCCGGCCACCGCGATGCCGCGCGGGGCCAAGGCGATGGCGAGGGACTGGCCCAGGGCGTTCAGGCCGGCCTTGCTGGCGCCGTAGGCCGGGCTGTCGGGCTCGCCACGGAAGGCGCCGCGCGAGGAGACGTTGATGACGCGGCCTCCCGCCGGCATGTGCCGCAGCGCGCACCAGGTGACGTTGGCCGCGCCCACGAGGTTGACGTCGAGCGTCCTGCGCCAGGCGGCCTGCCACTCCTCGTAGGAGGTCTCGGCGACGGGGTGGTGGAGGAACACGCCCGCGTTGTTCACCACGACGTCGATCCCGCCCAGCGCCTTCGCCGCCGCGTCGACCATGCGGCGCACCTCCTCGGCGTCCGCGAGGTCGGCCTGGACGACCGCGTGCCCCTGCCCCGGCAGCGTGCCGAGCAGGCTCTCGGCCTCCTGGGCGGAGTCGCGATGGTGGATCGCGACCCGGTCTCCCGCGGTGGCGAAGGCGCCCGCCACCGCCCGCCCGATTCCCCTCGACGCCCCGGTGACAAGAACTCCACGTCCGCTCATCCACCGCAGCATAAACGTCGTGGTGCGAGCGCGGCGCGCGACCCTACCCTGAGCGGATGGAAGACGTGACGTCGGCGGTGACGCGTGCGTACGCGCTCGGCGAGGCGCTCGGCCCACTGGTGTACGCGGCGCGCGGCGAGCTGGGCCGCATCTGGCGGCTGGACACCACCGGCGGGTCCTGGGCGGTCAAGGAGCTGCTCGTGCCCGTCGAGGAGCGCGACGCGCGGGCCGACACCGCCTACCAGGTCGCCGCCGCCGCTGCCGGGGTCCGGCTGCCCAGGCCCCGGCTGACCACGGACGGCGCGGTGCTGTCGGGCCGCTTCCGGGTCTACGAGTGGGTGGAGCTGGTGCTCGGCGAGGAGGTCACGGGGGCGGAGCTGGGGACCGTCACGGCGGGGCTGCACCGGGTGCCGCATCCGGCCGGCGGGCCCGCCACCCCTTGGTTCGCGGAGCCCGTCGGGCGGGAGTGCTGGGAGGCGCTGGCGGCGGCGGGCGGGGAGTGGGCGCCCGCGCTCGGGCGGCTGCTGCCGGAGCTCGCCGCGCTGGACGCCCTGGTGGTCCCGCCCGAGCCCGGGAGCCTCGTCACCTGCCACCGCGATCTCAACCTGGAGAACGTGCTGCGCGCCGCGGACGACGGCGGCGTGGTGGTGCTCGACTGGGAGAACTGCGGCCCGGGGCGGCCGTCGCAGGAGCTCGCGAAGACCCTGGCCGGCCTGCCGGGGGACGGCGCCGCGGGGGCGTACGAGGCGTACCTGGCCGCCGACGGCCCCGCACGGATCACGGAGCCGGCCGACTTCTCCATGGCCATCGCCGAGCAGGGGCACCTGCTGGAGTTCTACGCCCGCCGGGCGCTGTCGCCGGAGGAGCCGGCCGAGAACCGCTCCAGAGCCCGCGCCCGGCTCGCCACCATGCTCGCCCGGCCCCTGACGAGGGCGCGGATCGACGCCCTGCTCGCCGCCTTCGGCGCCCGCTGAAGCGCTCCGCGCCGAGCGCGGGTCGCGCGGCGGGGCGTCTCAGCGTCCGCGCACGATGAGGCGGAGCAGGCGGCGGGGTCGTTTGCGCCGGAACGCCGCCCGCTCGTTGACCTGCGGATACTCCACGTCCGGCACCGGCACTCCGAGGAACGCGCACAGCGGCCCCCACCCCTGCCCCGCCTCGAACACCAGCAGCCGCTCGGCCGGGATCGCGGCCTTCACCTCGGCCACGTGCCGCTCGAAGACCTCGATGACATGGTCGCGATCGTCCACCCGGCCGTCGAAGACGCGGTCGATGAAGGTGGCCCTGGCCATGCGCGGGTAGAGGGCGAAGTCCGGAGACCGCCTGGCCACCAGCCAGCGGACCACCCGGCGGCGCAGGGGCAACGGCCGCCGCTGCTCCAGCGCGCTGCGGAAGATGGTCTCGCTGACGCTGTCGTACCAGCGGGCGGGGTCGCGGACGGTCAGGATGACCTTGGCGTCGGGATAGTACGCGGCCAACTCCCGCCAGTACGCCGACGCCGGCCAGTCGAGCGCCGACCGGAACCCCGCGAACACCGTGTCCCAATCCCGCGAACGCCCTTCGCCCACGTCGAGCCACTGCCGCACCCGGTACGGCTCCGCGATGACCGCCGACATGTGGTAGCACGGGCCGAACCCCAGCACCTCCAGCGCCGCCTTGAGCGACCTCGTGCCCGTACGGCCGAATCCGGCGCCGATCACCTTCACGTCGCGCACACCTCTGATCCGTCTCTGATGTGGACCGTCTAACGTCGCGGTGAATCCCGTTATATGACGACATATAGCTAACGGGAACCGCACAGAGGAGCCCATCCATGCTCTTCCCGCACCCCCTCCTCCAGGCACTGCGCGACGCGCCCGCACGCCCGGCTTTCGAGCACGGCGGCCGGACCGTCTCCCGGGACGAGCTGCTGGACCTGATCCGCCGCCTGGCGGGCGCGATGCGCGAGGCGGGCCTCGGGCCCGGCCGGGCGGTCGCGATCCGCACGGGCGTCACGCCCGAGGCGTTCGCCGCCCACATGGCGGCGCACGCGCTGGGCTGCCGCGTCGTGGGCGTCCGCCCCGGATACCCGCCCGGCCAGCTCGCCCATGTGCTCTCCCTGGGGATCGACGCCGTGCTCGTGGACCCGGGAACGGCCGGCCCCCTGCTCCTCGGCACCGGGACGGCGCTGTCGCTCGGGCCCGTGGCGGGCGCGGCCGACCTGCTGGCCCGGCCGGACGACGGCGGGCCGCTCACGGTGAGCGCCCGGCCGGACGACGTGGCGGCCCTGACCTTCACCAGCGGCAGCACGGGACGGCCGAAGGGGTGCGCGATCACCTACCGGGCCTTCGGCGAGCACTGGGCGTGGCAGCCGCGCGTGTGGTCGCCGGTCGCGCAGGCCTTCGCCCGGGGCTTCGAGCGCTATCTGCTGTTCGGCACGCTGGCCAGCATGGTGGTGCTGGAGTTCCTGGCGCCGTGCCTGCTGGGCGGCGGCACCGCGGTGATCCCGGAGGAGGACGGGCGGCCGCTGTTCCCGTACGCGATCGAGCGCCACCGGATCACCGGGTCGATCATCACCGTGCCCCGGCTGACGCAGATGCTCGACCTGCTGGAGCGGGATCCGGCGGACGTGTCCAGCCTGCGGGTGCTCATGGTCAGCGGCTCGCCGATCGGCCCCAAGCGGCTGGCGGCGGCGGCCGAGCGGCTCGGCCCGGTCGTCTACCAGGGGTACGGGCAGACGGAGGCGGGCAACGTGGCCATGCTGACGCCCGAGCACATCGAGGCCGGCGTCGTGGCCCCGGTCGGCCGGCCGCATCCCATGGTCGAGCTCAGCGTGCGCGACGACGACGGCCTGGAGGTTCCCCCTGGGGCGACCGGCGAGATCTGCGTCCGCAGCCCGTACGTGATGGCCGGCTACTGGGCCGACGAGGAGGAGACCCGCGACACCCTGCGGGACGGCTGGCTGCGTACCCGCGACCTCGGCCACGTGGACGAGGACGGCTTCCTGCACCTGGCCGGGCGCTCGCGCGACGTCATCATGGTCAACGCCATGGTCGTGTACGCGGGCCCGATCGAACGCCTGCTCACCGCCCACCCCGACGTGGCCGAGGCGTACGTGGCGGGCGCGCCGGACGAGGGCACGGGCGAGGCCGTGCACGCGTTCGTCGTCCCGGCGCCGGGCCGCGTCCCCGACCCCGCCGGCCTGGCCGCGCTCGTACGGGCCGAGCTGGGCGACGACAGCGTCCCTCAGACGATCACGACGGTGCCCGGCGTGCCCGTCGCCACCAGCGGCAAGCCCGACAAACGCGCCCTGCTGACCCTGCACGGAATCGGCTGAAAACGGCTTTCGAACGAGCGGGCATTCACGCTCCCGATTACTCCCATTTCAGCGTTTCCGCGGACTAGCATGACCATCACGGAGGCTCGGCGGGAATGCGGCCCGGCACAAAGTGATCGATGGGGGTGCGGGCCGTACCGATATCGGACACCGCCGTGAAATAACGTGAACTTTCTCGTGACCGCACGTCATTGGCGAAAGTTATTCCGACGGAAACGCCGGCGGATCGGGGGGCCGATCACCGGCGGGCTGCGTCGCCGCTGCGCGGCGAGGGCTCGTGCGCTGCCCTTGCCCGTGCCGTTCAGCGCGCGCAGGCTCTGCGACCTCGTGGCGGCCGAGCGGGGACGGCCGATCCGGCTCATGGCGATCTCCGGCCTCACCGACGTGTGCGGGGTGTGGATCGCGGCCGAGACGGCGGACTTCATCTGCTACGAGCAGGGCACCACCGCCCCGCACCAGGAGCACATCATCCTGCACGAGCTGAGCCACCTGCTCTGCGACCACTTCCCCGCGTCGCTCGACGGCTCGCTCGACGGCTCGCTCGACGGCTCGCTCGACGGGTCGCTCCGGCTCCTGCCCGACCTCGATCCGGGGATGGTCCGCCGGGTGCTCGGCCGCACCTCGTACACCACGGTCGAGGAGCAGGAGGCCGAGCTGCTCGCCTCCCTCATCCGGCAGCGGGCGCGCCTGCCGGACGGACGCCTGGCCGACAGCGGCGGGCTCGCCGGGCGGCTGCACGCCGCGCTGGTCTGGCGCGGCTCGGGGACCGAACGTGGCTGACCTGCTGCGTCAGTACGGCCCGCCCGTGCTGATGTGGGTGTTCCTGCTCGCGCGGGCCCTGCGCACGCGCAAGCGGCGGCGCGAGGACCCCACCCGCACCGTGTGGGGCACGCTGCTGGGGCTGGCCGTGTCGATGACCGTGCTGACACCCGTCATGTACGCGGCCATCGGGGAGCTCACCGGCGTGCCGAACCTCGCCCGGCTGCTGGGGCACCTGAGCATGCTCGTGGCGGCCTGGTCGTCCCTGGCCTTCATGCGCCAGATGCGGAGCCCGGACCAGGAGGGGTCCGGCCGCCCGCCGGCCGGGCTGCGGCTGCTGGCGGGGTTCGCGACGGCGCTGGTCGTCCTGTTCGCGCTGGCGGCGACCGAGGTGAACGACATCCGCTGGGCCGCCCGCTACGCCGCCCACCCGTTCATCCTCGAATACTGGCTGGTCTACCTGGCCTACCTGGGCCCCACCTTCGGCCTCATGGCGGCGACCGGATGGCGGTACGCGCGCCTGGTCGGCGACCCCACGATCCGGCTCGGGCTGCGGCTGGTGGGGGTGGGCGCGGTGTGCGGGGTGACGTACCACGTGCACAAGGCGCTCTTCTTCGCCTCGCGCCGGCTGGGGTTCGCCTACGAGAACGTGGCGGCCGCCGACCAGGTGCTGCCGTTCGCGGCGATGTCGCTGGTGCTGGTCGGCGCCTCCATGCCCGTGTGGGGCGGGCGGGCGGGGGTGCCGGGGGCCGTGGAGTGGCTCGCGAACTACCGGACGTACCAGGGGCTGCGCTCGCTCTGGCTGGACCTGTACCGGGCCAACCCGCACATCGCGCTGGTCCCGCCGCGCCCGCTGGCGCTCGACCTGCTGATGCCGTACGACCTGCGCATGCGGCTGTACCGGCGGGTGGTGGAGATCCGCGACGGGCGGCTGGCCATGCAGCCCTACATGGACCCGGCCGTGGCCGCCACCGCCCGCGCGGAGTCGGCGCGCAAGGGGATGAGCGGACCGGCGGCGGAGGTGGTGGTCGAGGCGGCCACCCTGGCCGCCGCGCTGCGGGCCCGGGCCATGGGCGCCGACCCGGCCGAACCGGAGGCCGGCGCGCCCGTGCCCGGCGGCACCGACCTCGACAGCGACACCACGTTCCTCAGCGAGGTGGCGCGCGCCTACCGCCGCCGTCGCGGCGCCTGAGCGCTCACTTCGTCTCGCCCTCGTCGGACAGCCCTTCGAGCTCCCGCACCCGCTCGACCATCTCGGTGATCGCGGTGAGGCTGCGCGCGGACAGGCCGACCGAGCGCAGCGCGATCTGCCGCACGGAGGCGTCGCGCATGGCGGTGAGCAGGGCCAGCTCGGCGTCGATGCGGATGGCGGCCTCGTCGTCGAAGAAGTAGGCGGGCGGGACGCCGAAGAACTGCGCCAGCGCCTCCAGGTGCCGCTTGGTGGGGTTGTCGCGCAGCCCCTTGCGGAGCTGCCAGACGTAGGTGGCCGAGATCGTCGGGCCGCCCTGCTCGCGCAGGCTGGTCGCGACCTCCTCGTAGGTGTATTCGCCGCCGTCCGCGGAGCGGACGGTGCGCAGGAGGTGATCGAGCTTCTCGGCGAGGGAGCGCCCCGGCTCGGACGGAGCGGTGGCCATCAGCCCCCTCCTTCGGGTGAAAGACCGGCGATAACCGACCCAGGGTACCAGCTTTCAACTGACGTTAAGCGCTGCTGACCGTCATCGGCCACCCCCGCTGATGGGGCGATCGTACGACGCCGGCCCTGGCCGCCCTTCTGAGCATTCTCTGAGAATTGCCCGCCAACACTGCTTTTGTCCGTTCAATCACATCGCTGTGACGGAGGCGTCAGTGCCGGACAATTCCCTGGACTACCTGGTGATCGGCGCCGGACCCGCCGGGCTGCAGCTCGGCTACTTCCTGCACAAAACGGGCCGGAAGTACCTGATCCTCGAGGCGGGGGCCGGACCGAGCCAGTTCTTCCACACCTTCCCCCGCCACCGGACGCTCATCTCGATCAACAAGAAGCACACCGGCTGGGACGACCCCGAGCTCAACCTCCGGATGGACTGGAACTCGCTGCTCTCGGACGACCCCGACCTGCTGTTCACCCGCTACAGCGACCGGTACTTCCCGCACGCCGACGACATGGTCCGCTACCTCACCGACTTCGCCAGGGCCTGCGAGCTGCGCGTCGCCTACGACGCCCGCGTGGTCCGCGTCGAACGCCCCGGCGAGACGTTCGTGGTCACCGACGAGAGCGGCCGGACGTACGAGGCCAGGCGGGTCATCGTCGCGACCGGCGTCACCCGCCCCAACATCCCGCCCATCCCGGGCATCGAGACGGCCGACCTGTACGGCACCGCCTCCACAGACCCCGCCGACTACATCGGGCAGCGGGTGCTCATCATCGGCAAGGGCAACTCGGGCTTCGAGACGGCCGACAACCTGATCGAGACCGCCGCGGTCATCCACGTCTCCGGCCCCCACTCCCTGCGCATGGCCTGGCGCACCCACTACGTGGGGCACCTGCGCGCGGTCAACAACGGCCTGCTCGACACCTACCAGCTCAAGTCCCAGAACGCCCTGCTCGACGGCGACGTCAGGCGCGTCGAACGGCGCCCCGACGGCACGTACCTGGTGACGGTGGCCTTCGCCCGGGTGAACGAGGTCACCAAGGACATCCCGTACGACCGCGTGATCCTCTGCACCGGCTTCCGCTTCGACGCCTCCATCTTCGACGCGTCCTGCAAGCCCGACCTGGTGGTCAACGACCGGTTCCCGTCGCTCACCCCGGCCTACGAGTCGGTCAACGTGCCGGGCCTGTACTTCGCGGGCACGATCACCCAGTCGCGCGACTTCCGCCGCGGCACCAGCGGCTTCATCCACGGCTTCCGGTACGGCGTGCGCGCCCTGCACCGGGTCCTGGAGTCCCGTCATCACGACGTCCCGTGGCCGGCGCGGGAACTGCCCAACGACCCGGCCGCGCTCGCCGACGCCGTCATCGAGCGGGTCAACCGCACCTCGGCCCTGTGGCAGCAGTTCGGCCTGCTGGCCGACGTCATCGTCCTCGACAACGACACCGCCCGCTACCTGGAGGAGCTCCCCCACGACCTCCAGGGACCGCCGATCGGCGAGCGCGGCCACTTCGCGATCACCCTCGAGTACGGCCCCGACCACGACAAGATCGACCCCTTCGACATCGCGATCGGCCGCATCGGCCAGAGCGACGCGGCCCGCGCCCACGAGGGCCACTACCTGCACCCCGTGGTCCGGCACCACGTGCCGGGACACCCTCCCGTCGCCCACCACATCACCGAGAACCTGGAGAACGAGTGGACCTCCCCGGAGGTCCACGTCGAGCCGCTCAGGGCCTTCTTCGCCCGCAGGACCTCCTCGATCACGGTCTGACATGGACCCGCTGAGCCTGCGCGAGTTCGAGGCCGCGGCCCGCGCGCGCCTCGAACCCGCGTACTACGACTACTTCGCCGGGGGCGCCGGCGACGAGGTCACCATGCGGGCCAACGAGGCCGCGTTCGGGAGGCTGGGGCTGGTGCCCCGGGTGCTGCGCGGCGTGGGGAAGCTGCAGACCGGTGTGACCCTGCTGGGATGCCGCGCGGCGATGCCCGTCCTGGTGGCGCCGACCGCGTTCCACCGGCTCGCCGACCCGGACGGCGAGCGGGCCACCGCGCGCGCCGCGGCCGCCGCCGAGACGATCATGATCGTCAGCATGGCCGCCACGGTCGCGATCGAGGAGGTGGCGGCCGCGGCGGCCGGCGGCGAGCTGTGGTTCCAGCTCTACGTCCAGCCGGACCTGGCCTTCACCGAGCGGATCGTCCGGCGGGCCGAGGCGGCCGGGTCCGGGGCGCTGGTCGTCACCGCGGACTCGCCCGTGCTCGGCCGGCGCGAGCGGGAGCTGCGCCACGGCTTCGACGACCTGCCCGACCACCTGTGCTGCGAGAACCTGCGCGACGGCGACCGGGTGCGGCCGATCGTCCTGTGGCCCGAGCTGTCGTGGGAGCACCTCGCCGCGCTGCGGGACATGACCGCGCTGCCCATCGTGCTCAAAGGCGTCACCCACCCGGCCGACGCGCGGCTCGCGGTGAAGCACGGCGCCTCGGCGATCATGGTCTCGAATCACGGCGGGCGGCAGCTCGACGGTGTCCCGGCCACGATCGACCTGCTGCCCGAGATCGTCGCCGAGGTCGGCGGAGCCCTGCCCGTGCTGCTCGACGGGGGTGTCCGGCGCGGCACGGACGTGCTCAAGGCGCTGGCGCTCGGCGCCGCCGCCGTCGCGGTCGGCCGCCCCGTGCTCTGGGGGCTGGCCGCGGACGGCGAGCGGGGGGTGAGCGGCGTGCTCGGCCTGCTGCGCGCGGAGGTCGAGCACGCGCTCACGCTGTGCGGCTGCGCGTCCGTCCTGGACCTCGAACCCGGGATGGTGCGCCGGTCATGCTGATCACCCTGCTGCCGGTGCTCGCCGTCCTGGTGAGCCTGCCGTGGTGGCTGCCGGGCCGGATCGTGGCGCTGCGGGCCCGGATCTTCGCCCGGATCAACGGCGACGAGGGCATTCCCGTGCCCGGCGACCTCGTCGGCGTGGAGCGCTTCAAGGAGGTCTACTCGCATCCGGCCGCGGGCGGCCGCAGCAAGGGGGCCGCGCTGTCGGACCTGTTCTGGTACTGGCTGGCGCCCGGCCCCGAGATGCACCAGGAGCACCTGGAGGCGGGCGAGCGGTACGACGCCGTCGCCCGCGTCACACGCGGCCTGCTCGCCGTGCCGCGCGCCGAGGCCGAGGAGCTCACCCGCCGCTGCGTGGCCCGCACGCTCGGCGACGTGCGCGGGCTGGTGCGGCTGCGGGACCTGATGATGCCGCTGTGGGCGGAGGTCTCGTACGAGCTCGTGTTCGCCGAGCCGTGCCCGCGCGCGGCCCGCGACCTCATCGTCGCCAACGCGAACGACGTCGTCACCTCGCTCAAGTGCACGGGCCTGCGGCACATGGAACGCCGGCTGCGCCTGACCCGCTACCTCACCGGCCGCCTGACCCGGGTGCGCCTGCCGCTCCCGCCCGGCCTGACGCCGGAGGAGCAGGCGTACTACCTGCAGGGCGCCTTCTTCAACACCGCCGTCGTGCAGATGTCGGAGGCCATGGCGCACCTGCTGATGGTCCTGGCCCAGCACCCGGACGTGCAGGAGCGAGCCCGTACGGGCGACGCCCGCTACCTCGACCAGGTGATCTCCGAGACCCTGCGGCTCTACCCGCTCTTCGGCATCGCCCACCGCATCACCACCGGCGCGATCCCGCTCGACGAGCGGAACGCCATCCCGGCCGGTTCGGTGCTCTGCTTCAACTACCCGGAGTTCCACCGCGCCGGCTTCGACGACCCCGGCCGCTTCGACCCCGGCCGCTTCCGCGCTGACGACGTCCATCGGCCGGCCGCCAAGGAGCTCAACCACATCCCCTTCGGCGTCGCGGCCAACCGGCCGTGCCCGGCCTGGCGGCTGGCGCCGATCACGATGCGGGTGGCGGCCCAGGAGATCCTGCGGCGCTGCTCCCTGGACTCCTCCGCCGTCCACACCAGGTCCCTGCCGAACCGGGGGCCCTGCCTGCTCACCCCTCTGGGCGCCGCCCGCAGGCCGCGCGCCGCGCTGGCGTACATGCGCGTGCGCGACCGCTGGGAGGACGTCTGGCGCAGCCTCGCGCAGCTCGTCCTCGGCACCTACATGGTCTGGGACGCGCGCAGGCAGCGCCTGTGCGAGCGCCACTTCGACGACCGAGACGACTGAAGCGGAGAATTGCATGCACTATCTGGCCTACGTCGCGCCCGCCGACGCCAACCTCGCCCTCATGCTCAAGGTCTTCCCCGCCCTCGCGGTCCTGCTCGTCACCGCGGCGGTCTGCGGGCGGCTGGCGCTCATGGTGATGCAGCCGCGCGTGCTCGGGGAGATGGTCGCCGGTGTTCTCCTCGGGCCCACGCTGTTCGGCTGGCTGTTCCCCGAGGCGCAGGCCGCCCTGTTCCCACCGGAGATCAGACCCGTCCTGTACGTGCTGAGCACCATCGGCCTGACCCTCTACATGTTCCTGGTCGGGGCCGGCCTCGACCACGGCGCGCAGACGCGCGGCGAGGTCCGCAGGGCGGCCGTGCTGGCCACGTCGGGCATCCTGCCGTCCATGCTGCTCGGGTTCGGCGCCGGCCTGCTGCTGTGGAGCACGCTGTCGCGTCCCGACGTGCCCCCGTTCCAGTTCGCCCTGTTCGTCGGCGGCGCGCTGTCGCTGACCGCCTTCCCGATGCTGGCCAGGATCCTGTACGAGCGCGGCCTGGAGAACAGCCCCATCGGCCGGCTCACGCTCATGGCCGCCTCCATCGACGATGCCCTGGCCTGGTGCATCCTGGCCGTCCTGTCGGCCATGCACCTCGGCTCCGGCGCGGCCGACGCCCTGCCCACGATCGGCCTGACCGTGCTGTTCGCGGTCGTGATGCTGACGGTGGTCCGGCGCCTGCTGCGCCCGATGGGCAAGACCGTGGCCCGCACCGGCCGGTTCAGCCCCACCCACATGTACGTCGTCATCCTCGTCCCCCTCATCGCCGGCTGGATGACCGACTGGATCGGCGTGTACGCGGTCTTCGGCGGCTTCCTCGCGGGCCTGGCCATGCCGCGCGACGCGGCGTTCCGGCAGGCCCTGCACGGCCGCATGATGGAGATCGTCTCGACGTTGCTGCTGCCCACCTTCTTCACCTTCTCCGGGCTGAACACCCAGCTCGGCGGCATCGCGGGCGGCACCATGCTGCTGGCGTTCGGGCTGATCCTGCTGGCCGGGTTCTGCGGCAAGTACTTCGGGTGCTCGCTGGCGATGCGGGGGATCGGGTTCAGCTGGCGGGAGTCGTACGCGGTGGGCGCGCTCATGAACGCCCGTGGGCTGATGATCCTCATCTTCATCAACATCGGCCTGGCCCAGGGCATGATCACCTCGGAGCTGTTCGCCATGCTCGTCCTCGTGGCCGTCCTCACCACCGGCGGGGCCCTGCCCCTGTACAAGCTGGCGCTGCCGGACCGCCTCGAGCGCACCACGAAGCCCGAGTCCCCCGAACCGGTCGCCGCGGGGTCCAATTCGCCTTAATCGCCCAGGTAGGTCGGCTTACCCCGGTTTTCCGGCGGGCCAATGCCTCAGTGGACCTGGTAAATCCCCTGCGGCGGTGCAACCGTGGTCTCGTGGCTGGGACATCGGGCACGGCCGACCTGCCCACCCGTCGGCTGCTGCTCGTCGAGGACGACCGCGAACTGGGGCACATGCTGGTCGACCTGTTCATGGAACAGGGGTACACGGTCGATCTGGCGCTGGAGGGGCAGCGGGGGCTGCATCTGGGGCTGAGCCGTACGTACGACGTGCTGATCGTCGACCGCGGACTGCCCTCGCTCGACGGGATCGACCTGCTGCGGCGGCTGCGGCGGCAGGCCGTCACCGTGCCGGTGCTCGTACTCACCGCCTTCGGCTCGGTCGCCGACCGGGTGGCCGGACTGGACGCGGGCGCCGAAGACTACCTGATCAAGCCGTTCGAGATCGAGGAACTCCTGGCCAGGGTGCGCGCGCTGCATCGCCGCAACCTGGACCAGGCCAGGCTGCTGCCGCTCGGCGCAGGCTGGCTGGACGCCGAGTCCCACATCGTCCGGCTGCCGACCGGTGAGCAGGTGACGCTGTCGGGGCAGGAGTGCCGGCTGCTCAGCGCGCTGGCCACCCGCCCACGGCAGGTGCACACCCGCAGGTCGCTGCGCCAGCGGGTCTTCGACGGGGCGAACACGGAATCGATCGTGGACACGTACGTCTACTACCTGCGCAACAAGCTGGGACCCGGGGTCGTGTGCACCGTGCGAGGTGTGGGCTACCGCCTGGGTGAACTATGAGCCTCACCTCGTCCCACCGCCGCCCGACGGACGGCGACCCGCCCCGGCGGCCCGACCCCGACCGGCGGCTGCTCATCCGCGCCCGGCGGCGGCTGACCGTGCAGGTGGCGGG
This sequence comes from Nonomuraea sp. NPDC050643, assembly GCF_040654715.1. Lineage (NCBI taxonomy): Bacteria > Bacillati > Actinomycetota > Actinomycetes > Streptosporangiales > Streptosporangiaceae > Nonomuraea > Nonomuraea sp. NPDC050643. The sequence continues at coordinate 72,371 of NZ_JBFAIM010000030.1, forward strand.
CGCGATCTCCGTCGTGCTCGCGCTCGTCGGCGTGCTGGTGTTCTGCGCCATGCTGCACTCCCAGAGCGCCTCGGCCCAGCGCGACCTGGCCACGGCCGCGCAACACTCGCCCGTCGCCCACCCGCCCCCCTGCCTGTGGCTGTACGAGCTGCGCCCCGACGGCACCCTCCACGGCTCCCCCGGCGCGCCGGTCTCGCTGCCCGTCCACGGCGCCCTCTACCAGGTGGCGGCCGCCGGCCGGCCGGAGACGAGCCAGGTCACGGTGGCCGGCCGCGACTACCTGGTCCACACCCGGCGGCGCGGTGACACCACGATCCAGGCGGCGCTGGACCTGCGCTACCAGGCCTCGGAACGGCAGCGGCTGCTGCGCACCCTCATCTGGGCCGAGGTCGCCGGGCTGCTGGCCGCGCTGCTGGTCGGCCAGGTCGTCTCCCGCCACGCGATCGCGCCGCTGGGCGAGGCCCTGGCCCGCCAGCGCCGCTTCGCCGCCGACGTCAGCCACGAGCTGCGCGGCCCGCTGACCCGGCTGCACACCCGCGCCCAGCTCCTGTCGCGGCGGCTGCGCGGCGGCACCGACCCGATCCTGCTCATCGACGAGGTGGACCAGCTCGTCACCGGCAGCCGGCAACTGGGCGAGGTCGTCGAGGACCTGCTGCGGTCGGCGCAGCTCAAGCAACTGCGCCGGCCGTTCGGGCCGGTGGACCTGGCCGTGCTCTCCGCCGAGCTGGCCGTGGCCGAGGACGCCAGGGCGGCGGCGCGCGGGGTGAGCATCGAGGTCCGCTGCGACGGCCCCGGCGACCACGTCGTGCGCGGCGTGGAGTCGGCCCTGCGCCGGGTCATCTCGGCGCTGCTCGACAACGCGCTCGGTCACACGAGCGTCGGCGGCCACATCTGGATGACGCTGTCGAGCGGGCCCGGCGAGGTCCGGCTCATCGTGCGCGACGACGGCGACGGGCTGGACCCGCACGACACCGAGCGGCTGTTCGCCCGCTTCGAGGGCGCGGGCTACGGGCTGGGGCTCGCGCTCGTCCGCGAGGTGGTCGACGGCCACAACGGCACGATCACGGCGGACGGCCGGCCGGGCGGCGGCGCGACGTTCACCGTACGCCTGCCCGCCGACCGCACCCCGATGCCGCCCGTGGAGCCCGTGGTCGCCCCGGAACCCGCGTGGGAGAGGTATCAGCGGCCGCTCTCGGGGTAGAGGGAACCGAATGCGCATCCAGGACTGGTTCCTCACCACGGAGGAGCGGGGCAACCCGGCGACCGAACTCGAACCCTGGTCGTCGGGCAACGACGTGCGCCCGCTCGTCCACGGCGCGACGTACTTCGCCGAGCTGAACGCGCGCTTGGAGCGGCTCGGCAAGGACGACCTGCTGCTGTTCGCCGACTGGCGCGGCGACCCCGACGAGCGTCTCACCCCCGACGGCCCCAGCGTGGGGGCCGCGATGTCCGCCGCCGCCGAGCGCGGCGCCCTCGTACGCGGCCTCATCTGGCGTTCCCACCTCGACCTGCTGCGCTTCAGCTCCGCCGAGAACCGCCACCTCGGCGAGGCGATCGAGGCCGCCGGTGGCCAGGCCCTGCTGGACACGCGTACGCGGACGGGCGGCTCGCACCACCAGAAGTTCGTCATCCTGCGCCACGACCGCGAACCGGAGGAGGACGTGGCCTTCGTCGGCGGCATCGACCTGTGCCACAGCCGCCGCGACGACGCCACCCACCTGGGCGACCCGCAGGCCGCCCCCATGCCCGGCGTGTACGGCCCGCGCCCACCCTGGCACGACGTCCAGCTCTCCCTCCACGGCCCCGCCGTGGCGCAGGTCGAAGAGGTCTTCTGCGAGCGCTGGGAGGACCCGGCCCCCGAGACCCGCGCCCCGCTGCGCCGCCTGCGCGACCATTTCGGCCACCTCGACGACGCCCCGCCGCTCCCCCGGCCCGGACCGCCGCCGCCCCGGGCGGGCAACCACCACGTGCAGTTGCTGCGCACCTACCCGGCCATGCGCCGCGGCTACCCCTTCGCCCCCGACGGGGAGCGCAGCATCGCGCGCGCCTACTCCAAGGTCCTGGCCCGCGCGCGCTCGCTGGTCTACCTGGAGGACCAGTACCTGTGGTCCACGGACGTCATCGAGCCCTTCGCCCACGCCCTGGAGCGCGAGCCCGGCCTGCGCATGATCGTCGTCGTGCCCCGCCACCCCGACCAGGACGGCTGGCTGGCCGGCCCCGCCAGCCTGATCGGCCGCGCCGACGCGCTGCGCCGCCTGAGCCAGGCCGGGGGCGACCGGGTGGCCATCTACGACCTGGAGAACCACCAGGGCACCCCCGTCTACGTGCACGCCAAGGTCTGCGTCGTGGACGACGTCTGGGCCTCGGTCGGCTCCGACAACGTCAACCTGCGGTCGTGGACGTACGACTCGGAGCTGAGCTGCGCCGTGCTGGACGAGGAGGAGGACCCCCGGGCGCCGGAGGGCGCGCTGCGCTTCGCCCGCGACCTGCGCCTGACCCTCATGGCCGAGCACCTCGACTGGCCGGCCGACCGGCTCGACGAACTGTGCGACCCGGCCACGGCCTTCCAGGCGTTCGCCCGCTCGGCGGCGGCCCTGGAGACCTGGCACACCTCCGGGCGTACCGGTCCCCGCCCGGAGGGCCGCCTGCGCCCCCACCCCGCACCGCACCTGTCGTACGCGAAGAAGCAGATGGCGCTGCCGCTCTACCGGATCGCCGTGGACCCCGACGGCCGCCCCCGCGACCTACGCCGCTCGGGCGGCTTCTGACCCTCACGCGGGACGCCCGGGGCTCGGTCGGGTTCGGTCGTCAGGGCGACTCGACATAGACGCTGATCTCGATGAGGTTGCGGTCGGGGTCGCGCAGGTAGACGCTGTCGATCTCCCCCAAGGCGCCGGTGCGGCGGACAGGGCCCTCCTCGATGTCCACGCCGTGGCGTACCAGCTCGGCCACGACCTGCTCCAGCGGGACGGCGCTGATCAGGCACAGGTCGGCGCTACCGGGCACGGGGTGCGCGGCTTTCGGCTCGAACTCGTGACCCGCCTCGTGCAGATTGATCTTCGACCGCCCGAACACGAGTGCCCGGCGCCCCTGACCGAAGGTGACCGGCTCCATCCCGAGAACACGACCGTAGAAGTCGACGGTCGCCTCCAGATCGGCGACGGTCAGCACCAGGTGGTCGAGGCGGTCGATACGCATCAAGGGATCCCCTTATCACCGCGATCACGGCAGGCACCCATTGTCCCACCCACCCGAAACCGCGGAGTGTGGTCACCGGAAAGATCAAAAGGGCCACCTCCCATGATGGGAAGTGGCCCTTGACCTTGGTGGGCGATACTGGGATCGAACCAGTGACCTCTTCGGTGTGAACGAAGCGCTCTCCCCCTGAGCTAATCGCCCGCCCTGCCGACTCCTTGCGGTGCCGACGGGGAAAACCATACCGCACTCCGGGACCTGCTGGCGAAATGAATGCCGTTCGCGGGCGGCCACCGGTCCCCCCGGGAGGGCGCGGCGGGCGGGGCGGTCAGAGGGATTCGGGTGAAACGCGGCGGTTGCCCATCGGCAGGCCGGGCACGTGGCATACCATCGTCGTGTCCCGGAAGGCATCGGCCGCGATCTTTGGTGAGAAACGTTCATGGTCGGCGCGGACGGGGAAGGCTCCACCGCACGCAAAACCCTTGTAAATACGACCCGATTGATGCCGTTTAGCCTGGTAGATGCCTAAATGTCCAGCTGTGATGTGCGTTACAGAAGGCCCTAGGAGCGGAATCTTTCCTACAGGTTTCTTCGTTCCGCGTCATAGCTCAGGACGAAGTCCGTCAGAGCAGTGAAAGCCCCGAAGAGGGGACCTACGACGAAAAGGTTTGGCTGACGATGAACAGCACCACCGTCTCCGCCGAGCTTGGCCTTCGGCTAGTGGTCCCCGACCGTACTACCGTCCCCCTGCTCGCCGGACTGAGTTACACAGCCGACGATCCGTACGCCATCCGCATGGCCTTCCACGTAGGGAACGACGAGCCGGTCGAGTGGATCTTTGCTCGCGAACTGCTGACCGTCGGCATCGTGAGGCGTGTCGGCGACGGCGACGTGCAGGTGTGGCCCGCGCGCGCCGACGGCGAACGCACACTGCACATCAGTCTCACGTCGCCGTTCGGGCAGGCGCTCTTCGAAGTACCGCTGGCCCCGCTCACCGAGTTCCTCCACCGCACCTACGAGAAGGTGCCGGCGGGGCGGGAGACCGACTACATGGACCTGGACGCCGAACTGACCAACATGCTCTGGCCGTCCTGACCGTCGACGCACCGAACCGAACAGCATCACCCCTTAGGCCGTCCGGCACTCTTCCTGGAGCAGGAGAGAGGCCGGGCGTGCTCATGTACGGGCCCGTCAGGCCGGCAGCGACTCCAGGATCCGCCGCATGCGGGCGATCTCGATGCTCTGCCCCGAGTACACGTCCTTGGCCAGCATCCGCATCCGCTGGTCACGGCCCCCGGCGAGCTGCTCCCCCGCCATCTTCACCGCGCCCTCGTGGTGCCGGGTCATCAGTTGCAGGAACAGGCGGTCGAAGACACCTCCCTTGGCCGCGCGCAGCGCGTTGAGCTGCTCCTGCGTCGCCATCCCGTAGCCGGCCGCCTGCTCGTGCCCGTGCCCGGCGGGGACCTGGCGGCCCAGTTCGGTCAACCAGCCGGTCATGGCCTTGATCTCCGGGGTCTGGGCGGCCGTGACCGAGCGGGCGACCGCGCGGATGGAGGAGGTGGTCGTGCGCTCGTCCACCAGCGAGGTCATCTCCAGGGCCTGGCGGTGGTGGGGGATCATGCCCTCGGCGAAACGCACGTCAGCGGCCACCGTCGGCGCGGGCGTCTGCCCGACCCGCTCCCCCGGCCTGGCCGTGCGCGCGGCGGCTCCGGGGCTACCCGGCACGATCACGGGCGCATCCGTACCTATGGGGGAGGGCCCCGCTGGGGCCGGAGTCTCCGGGGAACAGGCCGCAACGGCAATTGTCGCCAATACTGTGATGATTACCGCACGCGGCCGCGAACCTGCTGACATAGCTTCCATAGTGAGCTACGAGACAAAGGGGATGCGCGTTGATCTCTGCCAAGTTGCGCGGAGCGTTGTTGTGTACGGTGCTGCTTCTGGCCTCCGCATGTGCCGCGGGGCCGCAGGCGACCGGGGCGCCGACGCCCGCCACCACCACGCAGGAGACCAGCGCTCCAGCCGGCAAACCCGGCACCGTGCGCAACGGTGACGTGATGACGAGCGAGAACGTCAGGCAGGTCGCGAACGTACCGAGAACCGCCCCGCTGAACGGCGACGCCAACATCAACACGGACCTCGCCTTCCAGGGCGACTACGCGTACGTGGGCAACTTCGGCGGCTTCGCGATCTACGACATCAGCCAGCCGGCCAAGCCACAGATCGTCAGCCAGGTCTCCTGCCCGGGCCAGCAGAACGACGTCACCGTGTACGACAACCTGCTGATCCTGTCGATCGACGAACCGCGCGGCGGCGAGGAGTGCGACTCCAGCGACGGCCCGCGCGTCTGGGAGGGCCTGCGGATCTTCGACATCACCGACAAGAAGAGCCCGCGGTACGTCGGCGCCGTCAAGACCGAATGCGGCTCCCACACCCACACGATGGTCCCGAAGGGCGAGAACCTGTACGTGTACGTCTCCTCCCCCGGCCCCGAGCCCGAGTCGGAGACCTGCCCGCCCCCGCACGAGCTCATCCAGATCGTCGAGGTCCCGCTGAAGTCACCGCAGTCGGCGAAGATCGTCGGCAAGCCGGACATCTTCCCGGAGCGGCAGCACTCGGACATGGCCTCCGGCTGCCACGACATCACCGCCTACCCGGAGAAGAAGCTGGCCGCGGCCGCCTGCTTCGGCGACGGCGTGCTGCTCGACATCTCCGACCCGGTCAACCCGAAGGTGCTGCAGCAACTGACCGACACGGAGAACTTCCAGATCTGGCACTCGGCGACGTTCAACAACGACGGCACCAAGGTCGTCTTCAGCGACGAGCTCGGGGGCGGCGGCCAGGCCACCTGCGACCGCAACACCCCGCGCACCAAGGGCGCGAACGCCGTGTACGACCTCGTGAACGGCCAGCTCGAGCGGCGCGGCTACTTCAAGATCGATAGGGAGCAGCAGGAGAACGAGAACTGCGTGGCCCACAACGGATCACTGATCCCGGTGCCGGGCAAGGACATCATGGTGCAGTCGTGGTACCAGGGCGGCGTGTCGATCTGGGACTTCACCGACTCGTCGAACCCGAAGGAGATCGGCTTCTTCGAGCGCGGCCCGCACCCCGAGCCCGCCATCGCCGGCTCCTGGTCGGCCTACTACTACAACGGCTACATCTACTCCAGCGACATCATGGAGGGCCTGGACGTCCTCGAGATCGACGACCCGCTGACCGACCCGGCCAAGCAGGTCAAGATGGACGACTTCAACGTCCAGACCCAGAAGTCCTACTGACGGCCGGCCCTCAGCGGGGCCAGCACTCGGCCGACCGCGCCGCCGCCCCCGCGATGGCGGCGCCGTCGAGCGTCACGGCCTTGGGCCCGATTCCGGCCCAAGGCCATTCCACGGTCAGCAGGAAATCCTCGGCCGGGGGCAAGGGAAAGAGCCACAAGGGCATTTGGTAAAGCGTGTGGACGCCGTCGCCGCGCACTCCTCCGGGAAACCAGGAAAGGCACGGCGGCGCGCAATGGCGGTCGTCGTCGGAGGCGACGTCGCGGCCGTCCGGATAGCGCAGCCGGACGTGGAGGGACGTGCTCTCCTCGCCGGAGAAGGCGGAGTCGAGGCGCAGCGCGAGGCCGCTGGGAGCCGTGGCGTTACGCACCACGACCTCGAGGTGCACCAGGCAGCCGACGTCGTACACCTGGAGCATCGGAAGCAGGACCGCGAGCGCCGGGGTGCGGGCGAGGACCCGCTCCAGGGTGACGATCGCGCCCATTCTTGAAATCGGCGGCGCCGAGACGCCGCCATCCCCACTCATGATTGATTCCATTGGGCTCGGAGGCTATGTGCCGGGAGCGTAACGCCGCTTTTCCCGGACCCTACGGCGAATGCGGAAAATCTAGAGCGAATGTAGGGCCCCGCCGGGGCGGGGCCGCCACGCGTCAGGGGTTCAGGTCGGAGGTGGAGCGCTCGGCGAAGATCCGCATGGCCTTGGTGGTGATGGGGCCGGGGGCGATCGGGAGCTCGGTGTCGTCGACGAGCCTGATCGGCTGGACGTCACGGGTGGTGGAGGTGAGGAACGCCTCCTCGGCGTCGTACAGGGCCCGCAGCGGCACGTCGGCCTCCTCGCCGCCGCACCATTCGAGCACCAGCGCCCGGGTGACGCCGGCCAGGCAGCCGGACTCGAGCGTCGGGGTGAGCAGGCGGCCGTCGCGGACGATGAAGATGTTGGAGCCGGTGCCCTCGCACAGGTTCCCGGCCAGGTTGCCGAAGATCGCCTCGCCGCCGCCGCGGTTCTTGGCGTACAGCAGGGCCTTGGCGTTGTCGCCGTACGAGGTGCTCTTGACGCCGGACAGGGCGCCGCGCTCGTTGCGGGGCCACGGCACGACGGAGACGTTGGCGGTGGCGGGGAACGGCTTCTGCTCGTCCACGATGACGACCGAGGTGGTGCCCTGGTCGCCGCGGTCGGAGCCGAGGGGGCCGGGGCCGCTGGTGTAGGTGACGCGGATGCGGCCGAGCGGCCAGGCGGGCGCGACCTCCAGGATCTTGGCGATGCCGTCGGCGATGGCCTCGACGTCGGGGTCGGGCAGGTCCATGCGCTGGGCGGAGAGCGTGAGCCGGTCGAGGTGCCGGGTCAGCGCGAACGACCTGCCGTCCACGATCTTGATGGTCTCGAAGACGCCGTCGCCCACCATGAGCCCGTGGTCGAACACGGAGACGGTGGCCTGACCGGGGTCGACCAGCTCCCCGTTGACCCAGACAGGGATGTTCATTCAGTTCCTCCTGTGGATGCCAGGGCGATGAGCCTGGCTGCTTTGAGCTCGGTCTCGAGCCATTCGCGCCGGGGATCGCTGCCCCAGGTGATGCCCGCTCCCGTGCCGAAACGGATCTCGCCTGCCGAGATCCAGAATGTTCTGATGCCTACGGCCAGCGCCGCCCTGCCTCGGTCGGCGTCGACCCAGCCCACGGCCCCACAGTACGGGCCGCGAGCTGCGGGTTCGAGCTCATTGATGATGCGCAGAGCCGACGACTTGGGCGCGCCCGTGACAGATCCGGGCGGGAAAGTGGCCGCGAAGAGCTCCGGCCAGCCCGCCCCGGGCGCGAGCCTGGCGCGGACGGTGGAGACGAGGTGGACGAGCCCGGGATGCTCCTCGACCTCGCACAGCGACGGCACCTCCACCGAGCCGACCGCCGCGACCCTGCCCAGGTCGTTGCGGACCAGGTCGACGATCATGACGTTCTCGGCGTGGTCCTTGTCGAGGAGGTCGTCCGCGGTCGCGCCCGTGCCCTTGATCGGCCTGGACTCCACCACGTCGCCCTCACGCGACAGATAGAGCTCCGGCGAGGCCGACACCACGCTCAGCCCCGGCACCTGGATCACGCCCGCGTAAGGGGCGGGATTGCCCGCGGCGAGCCTGGCGGCCAGCGCGAGCGGGTCGGCACCGGGCGGGACGGGCGCGCTCAGGACTCGGCAGAGGTTTGCCTGGTAGACCTCGCCCTGCTCGATGTGGTCCCGGATGACGCGCACGCCGCGCTCGTAGGCGGCCTGGTCGAGGGAGCTGCGCCACTCGCCGGGCCGTGGGCCCCGCCAGGGGGCGGCGGGGGCGGGCAGGGGCGCCTTGCGCACCCGGTCGAACCGGGCGCACGTCACCTTGCCCTCGTAGTCGACGACGACGGCCCACCAGCCCTCGCCGTCGAGCGCGGCGAGGTCGGAGGTCACGTCGCGCAACCCGGTTGCGAGATGGTGACCTAAGTGGGCGAAGCCGTCGTACATACCTCCCATTCTCCCAGCATTTCCACCAGTTCTCGTGCGGCGGGGAGAGGCGTCTCGGGAAGGGCCGCGTACACCCTGCGTGCGGGGGCCATTCCGCGCAGCGGGCGGAGCACCAGATCCCCCGGTACGGCCCGCGCAGCCAGCTCCGGCACCAGTGTCACCCCCAGTCCGGCGGCCACGAATCCGAACTTGCCCGACCATTCCGCCACCCGCAGCCCGCTGCGGGGCGTGAACCCGGCCGCCGCGCACGCCGTCACCAGCAACGTCGGCTGGCCGCGCGGGGCGGCCTCGATCCAGGTCTCCCCGGCCAGGTCGCGCAGGTCCACGTCCGGCTCGGCGGCCAGCCGGTGCCCGGCGGGCAGCGCGACCAGCAGCCGGTCCTCGCGCAGCGGCACGATGCGCGCCACCTCGGCGGGCAGCCCGGCCGGATAGTCGCTGATCACGGCCACGTCGAGCGCGCCCGCGCGCAGCCGGTCGGCCAGCCGGGCGCTGAGCCCCTCGACCAGCCGCAGCTCGACGCGCGGACGCCGCTCGGCGAACCGCTTGAGCGTGCCGGGCACCAGATCGACGTTGGCCGTGGCGAACGCGCCCACCCGCAGCGTGCCGCCCCGCCCGCCGTGGATGGCGGCCAGCTCCTCGCCGGCGCGGTCGAGCCGGTCGAGCACGGCGACGGCGTGCCGGTGCAGCGCCTCACCCGCGGGCGTCAGGCGCACTCCCCTGGCCAACCGCTCGAACAGCGGCCCTCCGGCGGCGCGTTCGAGCGCGGCGACGCGGCGCGAGACCGCCGACTGGGTGTATCCGAGCAGCTCGGCGGCGGCGGTGAACGAGCCGCTCCGCGCGACCTCGTCGAAGAGCCGCAGCGCGCCGGTGTCAAAGGCATTCGTGTCAGGCATGGCTGGTATGCAATCTAGTCGGTGGTGGAATACCTCGCGCCGGGGTTCACTGGGGCGCGTGATCGCATTCCTTGGACAGGGGCGCATGGGCGCCCCGATGGCCCGGCGGCTCGTGACGGCCGGGCACGACGTGACGACGTGGCGGCGCGGCACCGGGGTTCCCGTGGCCGCCGCGGTGGACGGGGCCGAGCTGGTCATCACGATGCTCAGCGATCCGGCGGCGGTGCGGGAGGTGCTGACGGGGGCGCTCCCGGGCCTGCGGCCGGACGCGACGGTGGTGGAGATGTCCACGATCGGGCCCGAGGCGGTGCGGGAGTTGCGCGCGCTGCTGCCGGCGTCGGTGCGGCTGGTGGACGCGCCCGTGCTGGGCAGCGTCGGCCCCGCCGCCGACGGGACGCTGACCGTGCTGGCCGGTGGTGACGTGTCGGGCTGCCGTGAGGTGCTGTCGGTGTTCGGGACGGTCCGGGAGCTCGGGGCGCCGGGCTCGGGCGCGGCCATGAAGATCGCCGTCATGAGCGCGCTCGTGCCCGCCCAGGTGCTGCTGGCCGAGACGTTCGCGTACGGGCGGGCGCACGGCGTGGACCGGGACGCGCTGATCGACGTGCTGTCGGGCACCCCGCTGGGCGGGCTCGCCGAGCGGCTGCGCGTGCCCTCGGCGCAGACCCGCTACTCCCTGGCGCACGCGGCCAAGGACCTGGAGCTGGCCGCGTGGGAGGGCGCCTCGACGGCCACCGCCGCCCGGGCCAGGCTCCAGGAGGCGCGGGCGGCCGGCCTGGGCGACCGCGACCTGTCGGCCATCGCGGAACACACGGACGCGGCCGCGTCGGGCCTGACAGAGCACCCGGACGCGGCCGCATCGGGCCTGGCAGGGCACACAGGCGCGGCCGCGTCGGGCCTCGCGGGGCACGCAGGCGCGGAGGTGGGCGTTCCGCGTGCCGTGCCGCTCAATCCGGTCACGGTGCCCGCCACGAACGGCATGTACTCCCACGCCGTCCGCGCCGGCGACACGCTCTACGTCTCCGGCCAGGCGGCCTTCGACGAGCGGGGCCAGGTGGTCGGCGAGGGCTCCATGACGGCCCAGGCCGAGCACGTCTTCCAGGTCGTCTCGCGCATCCTCGCCGATCAGGGCGCGACGTTCGAGGACGTGGCGTTCATCAGGACGTGCCTGACGGACATGGACGACCGGGTCGAGTACGGCCGGGTACGCAGGAAGTACATCACCGGCACACCCCCGGCCAGCACGACCGTGGAGGTGTCGAGGCTGTTCATGCCGGGGCTGCTGCTCGAGGTGGACCTGATCGTGGCGCTCAGGCCAGGGGGCCGGTGACCGACTCCACGGCCGCGACCACGCCGCCCTCGGCCACCAGGCGCACGGCCGAGTCGATCTCGGGCGCCAGGAAGCGGTCGGGCCCCGGCGCGGGCACGGTCTCGCGCAGCGCCCTGACCACGGCCGCCGTCGCGGGCGCGGGCGTCAGCGGGGCGCGCAGGTCGAGGGCTCGGGCGGCGGTGAGCACCTCGACGGCCAGGACCCTGGTGAGCCCGTCGACGGACCTGCGCAGCTTGCGCGCGGCCGACCAGCCCATGGACACGTGGTCCTCCTGCATGGCCGAGCTGGGGATGGAGTCCACGCTCGCCGGCACGGCCAGGCGCTTGAGCTCGGAGACGATGGCCGCCTGGGTGTACTGAGCGATCATGTGACCGGAGTCGACGCCCGGGTCGTGGGCCAGGAACGCGGGCAGCCCGTGGTTGCGGGCCACGTCCAGGAACCGGTCGGTACGCCGCTCCGACATCGAGGCCAGGTCGGCGGCCACGACGGCGAGGAAGTCCAGCACGTACGCGATGGGCGCCCCGTGGAAGTTGCCGTTGGACTCGACCCGGCCGTCGGCCAGCACGGCCGGGTTGTCCACGGCGCTGGCCAGCTCCCACCCGGCCACGGTGGCGGCGTGGGCGATCGTGTCGCGGGCGGCGCCGGCCACCTGCGGGGCGCAGCGCAGCGAGTAGGCGTCCTGGACGCGGGTGCACGCCTCCGGGTCGCGGTGGCTGGCCATGACGCCCGAGTCGCGCAGGATCCTCGTCATGTTGGCGGCCGAGAGCGCCTGGCCCGGGTGGGGCCGCAGCGCCTGCAGTTCGGGCGCGAAGACGCGGTCGGTGCCCAGCAGCCCCTCGACGCTCATCGAGGCGCTCACGTCGGCGGTCCTGACGAGCCTGGTGAGGTCGTCGATGGCCAGGATGAGCATGCCGAGCATGCCGTCCGTGCCGTTGATCAGCGCCAGGCCCTCCTTGGCGGCCAGCTCGACGGGGTCGATCCTGGCCTGCTTGAGCGCCTCGGCCGCCGGCTGGAGGGCGCCCGACGCGTCGCGGACGACGCCCTCGCCCATCAGCGTGAGCGCCACGTGCGCGAGCGGCGCCAGGTCGCCCGAGCAGCCGAGGCTGCCGTATTCGTGCACGATCGGGGTGATCCCCGCGCTGAGCAGGGCGGCCAGGGTCTTGGCCGTGGTCGGCCTGATGCCGGTGTGCCCGGTGGCGAGGGTGTGCAGGCGCAGCAGCATGAGCGCGCGCACCACCTCGGTCTCGACCTCGGGCCCGCTGCCGGCCGCGTGCGAGCGCACCAGGGAGCGCTGGAGCTGGGCGCGCAGCGCCGGGTCGATGTGCCGGGTGGCGAGGGCTCCGAACCCCGTCGAGATGCCGTACGCGGGCGTGGGGCTCTCGGCCAGCTCGTCGACCCGCTGGCGGGCCGCCGCGATGGCGGCGATGGCGTCGTCGGTGAGCTGGACGGGGGCTCCGTGGCGGGCCACCCTGATGACGTCGTCGAAGGTCAGGGGTTCCGGGCCGACGTTCACGACTCCGTTGTCGCGCATGATGGGTCTCTCTCGCTTAGGTAACCGGCGTACCCGATGTTAGCTCCTTACCGGGGAACAACGCCGCCAGCCCCTCCCTGCCCTCGTCCGTCAGGATCACCGCCCTGGGCACGGTGCCCCGGCGGTACCAGCCCCGCTCGAAGAGCACCTCCGTGACCGCCGCCCCCAGGGCCCCGCCGAGATGGGACCTGCGCTCGGTCCAGTCGAGGCACTCCGGAGCGAAGCGCCGCCTGGACCTTCGCGCGCCGGCGATGTCCACGCCCAGGCCCGACAGCAGCCGCTCCCCCTCGCCGGTCAGGTCGTGCCCGTCGTAGTAGCCGCCTTCCCGCAGCCGGTCGAGCAGCCCGACCCCGGCCCGACCCGCGAGGTGGTCGTAGCAGGTGCGGGCCTCCTCCAGTTGCCTGGCCTGCCTGGACTGGCGCAGTGAGCGCACCGGCGGGCGGGCGCTGATCCTGGCCAGCACTTCGAGCACCTCGGCCACCTCGTGCCCGGCCAGGCGGTAGTAGCGGTGGCGGCCCTGGCGTACGACGTCCACGAGACGGCCGTCGAGCAGCCTGGCCAGGTGGGCGCTCGCGGTGGCGGCGCTCACCCCGGCGACCCTGGCCAGCTCTCCCGCCGCCAGCGCGCGCCCGTCGAGCAGCGCCGTCAGCATCGCCGCCCGCGTGGGGTCGGCGATGAGCGCGGCGACCGGCGAGATGTCGGCGTCTCTGGCGATGTACTCCATGTCTTCGACGGTAGTACGCCGATATTTCGCCCGGCGTCGAAGGGTCACGGAGGACGGATGGTCAGTGCCTGCCCAGTGCCTTCCTGATCAGCTCCCTGGCCCGGTCCGCCACCGCCAGGGGCGTGGCCAGCAGGAGGTTCGCCGCCGCCGACTCGGTGCCGGGATGCGGGCGCGTGGGCGCCAGCGACTCGGCCACCCGCACCGCCGCGGCCATGGCCCGCCGCTCCGCCTCGGAGGTGCGCTCCCGCAGCCGGGCGAACTCGTCACGCTCCTCGCTGTGCGCGTGCTCCATGACCGCGGTACGCAGCTCGGCCAGCCCCTCCCAGAACCGCGCGTCGTCCACCCCGGCCCGGTGCAGGTCGAGCAGGAGGCGCTTGGCCCGGTTCTCCTCGGTCAGCCGGTCGGCCACCACGCCCGGGCCGTTGTCGAGCTTCCTGCGCGCGTACGGGTGGACGATCTCCTCCTCGGCGGTCTCGTGCACGCAGAGCATGCGCGTCAACCGGCCGAACGCCTCCTCGACCTTGTCCGGCGGCGCCTGCTCCACCTCGTCGAACAGGTCCCTGATCTGACCGTGCTGGGCCGTCAGGAGCTCGATGACATCATGTTCAGCCACGTCGGCGCCCCTACCCCGCCCCCGGCCCGGCACGCGCCCCCTTACCCGACGCTGGCCTTGCGCGGACCGAACCCGGAGGTCGGCCCCGGGCGGATCGGGGCCACAGCCGGGTCCACCGCCGGGTCCCATGGCCGGGTCGTTGACGGCGCGTCGCTAGAGTCGGGTTCCATGACCGCAGTCGCCCTCGTCACCGGTGCCTCGCGCGGCCTCGGGGCCGTCATCGCCCGCAGGCTCGCCGCCGACGGCCTGGCCGTGGCCGTCAACTACTACTCCGACGCCGCAGGGGCCGAACGCGTGGTGGACGACATCCGCGCCGCCGGCGGCACCGCGGAGGCGTTCAGCGCCGACGTCACCGACGAGGCTGACGTGGCGGGCCTGGACGCCGCCGTGGCCACGCGGCTGGGCCCGGTGCGCGTCCTGGTGGCCAACGCGACGGGCGAGCAGCCGTCCATCCGGTTCGAGGACCTCACCTGGGAGGCGCACCTCGACCAGCTCGTGTTCTTCGTCAAGAGCCCGACGCTGCTGGTGCAGGCGGTGCTGCCGGGCATGAAGGAACTGGGCGGCGGGCGCGTCATCCAGATCGGCTCCGACATCGTCGACCGCAGGCTGCCCGGCATGTCCGCCTACATCGCCGCCAAGGGCGCCCAGCACGCGATCACCGACGTGTGGGCCAGGGAGCTGGGCCCGTACGGCGTCACGGTGAACGTGGTCGCGCCCGGCTGGATCCCGGTGGAGCGGCACGCGGGCCTGGACGTGAGCGGCTACCGGGCGGAGGTGCCGCTGGGCCGGATCGGCACGCCGGACGACGTGGCGGCGGCGGTGTCGTACCTGGCCTCGGACGGCGCGGCCTTCGTCACGGGGCAGCGCATCACCGTCAACGGCGGCCACACCTGACCTGGGCGGGCGTATTCCAGTTTGGGGACTCGGCCAGGATTCGCTAGAGTTCTCTCGTCGCCCGGCACAAAAGGGCGCACGCGGAAGTGGCTCAGTGGTAGAGCATCACCTTGCCAAGGTGAGGGTCGCGGGTTCGAATCCCGTCTTCCGCTCGGAGCTTCCGGCTCGGTGGCGTGGCCGAGAGGCGAGGCAGCGGCCTGCAAAGCCGTCCACACGGGTTCAAATCCCGTCGCCACCTCCGCAAAGGACGATTAGCTCAGCGGGAGAGCGCTTCCCTGACACGGAAGAGGTCACTGGTTCAATCCCAGTATCGTCCACCATATTTTTCTCCGGTCCGGCCGATTATGGCCTTATCGGGCCTCCCTATCGCCGCCTTCGCGCG
Source organism: Nonomuraea sp. NPDC050643 (assembly GCF_040654715.1). Lineage (NCBI taxonomy): Bacteria > Bacillati > Actinomycetota > Actinomycetes > Streptosporangiales > Streptosporangiaceae > Nonomuraea > Nonomuraea sp. NPDC050643. Next base: position 87,690 of record NZ_JBFAIM010000030.1, read on the forward strand.
GCTCCGGCCCCTCGTGAACACCGCCGGGCGCTCACCTGCGGGTCACTTCCCGCTCACCGCACTGCTGGGCGCGGCCTCCGACAGGGCAGATGAGTGACGTGGCGAAGACGACGCGTACCTTCCTGCTCGTGGCCGCGGGCTCCGCGCTCGGCCTGTCCGGCCTGTGCGCGCTGCCCCCGGTGAGCGGGTTCCTGCTCGGCCGCGCGCTCGCCGCGGCGCTGGTCTTCCCCGGTCTCGGCGCAGGCCAGGGGCAGGCGGCCGGCACGGCGGTGACGCTGGCCGGGTTCTCCGTGGTGGTGACCGGCGGGGCGTACGCCGTGTTCCGGTGGTCGGGGTTCGGGCCGTCGCGGGTCGGGGTGCTGGTCTGCTGGGGGCTGGCGGGCGGGCCCGCCGGCGTGCTGGCCGTGCTGGCGTGGGCGCGGCTGCGGGGCGTGCCGTTCGCCGACCACGCCCGGGACGCCGCCTCCTGGGGCATGTCCACCGCCCTGCTCTCCGCGCTGATCGCGCTGGCCGTCACCCGGGCGGCCCCGGCCGCCGGGCGCAGGCGGAAGCGGGCGTTCCACCCCCGCGCCTGGGTGCTGCCGTGCCTGGTGGCCGGGTGGGCGGTGGTGTGGAGCGTGTTCCTGCGCGAGCACGCGCTGGTGGCCTGGCTGCCGCTGTCGTTCAACTACTTCGATCAGGTGGCCGTGGTGCTCGCCACGGTCGCGGCCACCTCGCTGGAAGGGCTGCTGCGCGGGCGGCTGCCCGTCGAGGGGCGTCCGGGGCGGGCGTTCGTGCTGGCCTGGATCTCGCTGTCGGTGGCCCCCGTCGTGTACGCGGCCGTCGTGGCCATCGACCGGGGCATGCGGGAGCCGCTGCTGGCCGAGCCGCTGAACCCGGCCTGGGCCGCCGAATACCTCACCGACGCCGGGGACGCGCTGGTGGCCGCGCCCGCGCAGGTCGCCGTGCCGCCGCTGCTGCTCGCGCTGGCCGGCACCGCCGTGCAGCAGGTGCTGCCCCGGCGCGAACCGTCGCCCGGCGCGCCCGATCCGGTGCGGGTCGATCGGCGGTGGAGCCTGCTGGTGGCGGGGGCCGCGCTCGCGCTGACGTACTTCTGCCTGGCGGTCACCTCGCGCTTTCCCGTGCTGACCCGGCGGGTCTTCGACGAGGAGACGCCCGCGATGCTCCGCGCGCTCGCGATGCTGGCGCCGCCGGATCCGCTGCTGGGCCGCGGCGCGGTGATCTCGTCGTGGGCGACGGCGGCGGTGTTCGCGGTGGCGGCGGCCCTCCTCGTGTACGTCACGGTGCGCGGGCAGCTCGTCAGGGTCTTCCCCGCGACGTCGTACGTGGTGCTGACCGGCGCGGTCGCGCTGGCCGCCGTGCTGGCCGGGAGCCTGGGCGGCGCGATCGGCCACGCGGTCACCCGGGAGCGGCCCCCGGAGATCCCGGCCGCCGTCGACCCCGCCGCCGAGGCGGCCGTGTTCACCGCGTTCGCCGCGCCGGTGTTCGCGGCGGTGCTGTTCATCGTGCACTCGCAGATCGGGGTGACCCGGTTCGCGCGCATCGTGGAGCTCGAGAAGGAGCAGACGTGGGAGAAGCTGGTCGAGCGGTACCGGGCCTGGAAGGAGGGCGTGCGCGAGCACGTGCCGGGGCGGCGGGAGCGCGGGCTGCTCGCGGCGCGGGCGGCCGGGGGCGCGCTGGCCGTGGCCGTGATCGCGGGGACGCTGCGGGCGTTCGGCCTCTGGAGCGGCGATGAGCTCCTGGCCGTGCCCGCCCTGTCCTTCGCGCCGCCGTGGCGGGACGCCCTGGCGGGCGCGCTCTACCTCGCGCTGCTGGCGGCGCTGGTCTACGTGGGCCTGATGAGGGTGAACCTGCGCGAGCGCCGCCTGGCCTCATGGACGGCCGTGTGGGGGGCGTCGGTGCTGGCGGGCGGGGTGGCGGGCGGGGTGGCGGGCGTGCTGGCGGGCGGGGCCGGGGGGTTACCGGGGGCGGTGGGGCTGCGGATGGGGCTGGTCGCGGGGGTGTTCGCGGTGGCGGGGGTCGCCGTGACGGTGCGCGGGCGGGCGCTGGTGGCGGGCGCCGTCGCGCTGGTCCTCGTGGGCGCGGCCCCCGTGCTGCGGGGAGCCCCGGAGCCCGTCGTGATCGGTTCCGGCTTCTGGCGGGGCGCGCAGCGGGGGCTCACGGTCGACGTCGCCTATCCGCGGGTCGCGGGTGGGGAGGCGGTCCGGATCAACGCGGCGCTGGCCGCGCCCCTGCGGGAGCACGTCGCGGACGCGCTGCGCGAACACCGGCGGGAGCCGGGCTCCCCGGCCGGCGGGCAGCCGGGGGTGGTGACGGGGACGTACGAGGTGCTGCGCAACGACACCGAGGTGATCTCGGTCCGCTACGTGCTGACGGGCGAGACCGGCGGCGCGGTCACCTACGACCGGCGCGCGGCCAGGACGCTCACCGTCCGCGACCTGTTCGCCCCCGCCGCCTTCACGCCCGCGGGACGGCGGCGCCTGGCCGGAGCGCTGCGGCCCCTCATGCCGCAGGGCCAGATCCCGAGGACGGTCACCGCCGACAGCGACCGCCTGCTGGTCAACCTCGTCCCGGGCGGCATGGAGTTCGCCTTCGGCCGCGACTACTTCTGTGTCCCGTGCGCCCCGTTCACCGTGCGGGTGCCGGCCGGACGGCTGCCGGATGATCTGGTCATGAGGCCGTCTTAGAGCGACGATCAGCTCATGGACACTCAGGAGATCGCCGACCGATTAGAGATCACCGCGCTGCTGGCCCGCTACACCCACGCTATCGACTCCAGCCGGTGGGACCTGCTCGACGAGGTGTTCAGCCCGGACGCCGTCATCGACTACACCTCCTCCGGCGGCATCAGGGGCACCAGGGACGACGTCAAGGAGTGGCTGGCCGAGGTGCTGGCACACTGGCCGGCCCGGCTGCACCTGGTCGGCGCCGCGCACATCGACTTCCTGGACGACGAGGCCCGGGTGAGCGCGCCGTTCACCGACACGCTCGCCCCGACGCGGGAGATGGTCGCCGCCGGCACCGAGGGCTTCCTGCACGGCGGCGGCTGGTACCACCACCGCGTGCGCCGCACCCCGGACGGCTGGCGCAGCATCGAGCTGGTGGAGGAGCAGAGCTGGCGCACCGCCCGATGATTCTGGTAATTCGGTTCCGAATCGTTCCCGTTTGATGTGGAATTGAGAGGGACGACGGATGGGAGCCGTCTCCCGAGGATTTCCCACCCGTGCGTTCATCGGCCAGGGGAGCGGAGACGAGGGCCCGCTACCTCATGGGTGTTCACGCGTAATCGACGCGATGTCACACGGGGGTAGGGCCAGTGATTGAAGCGCTGGAATGGGCTCTTCTGGATGGAGAGCATGCGCTGCTCGTCAAGGGGGACATGAGGCGAGCACGCGAACGGTTCGACGTCGCCTATCGCGAGGCCGCGCAGCGGGGCGACGGGCACGCGATGGCCCGGGCCGCGCTCGGCCTGGGCGGGATGTGGGTGCACGAGCACCGGACGGCGGCGGACGCCGCGATGGTACGGGTACGCCAGCGCGAGGCGCTCTCGCTGGTCGATCCGGGCTCGTCGCTGGCCCTGCGGCTGCGGATCAGGCTGGCGGCGGAGGACGACTACCGCAGCGGCGGCCAGGACGCGATCCTGGCGCTGGTGCCGGAGGCCAGGGCCGCCGACGATCCGGTGGCGCTGGCCGAGGCCCTGAGCCTGGCCCACCACTGCGTGCTCGGTCCCGGGGACGGGGGGCGGCGGCTGGAGCTGGCCAGGGAGCTGATCGGGGTGGCCTCCCGTACGGGCCGCCGCACCGACCTGCTCATGGGCCTGCTCTGGTACGCGGTGGACCTGCTCCTTCAGGCCGACCCGCACGCCGAGCGGGCCCTGGCCGAGCTGCGCACCGCGCTGGACGGCGAGGAGCACCAGGCGATCGGGTTCGTGCTCGGCGCGATCGAGGTCATGCTGAGCATCCGCGGCGGCCGGTTCGCCCAGTCCGAGGAGCGGGCCGCCGCCTGCTACGAGCTGGGCGTGGCGGCCGGCGACCACGACGCGACCGGCTGGTACGGCTGCCAGCTCGCCGCCGTCCGCTGGTACCAGGGCCGGATCGGCGAACTCGTCCCCCTGCTGACCGACCTGCTGACCTCGCCCATGCTCAGCGCGGTCGACGACTCCCCCTACGCGGGCCTGGCGCTGGCCGCCGCCGCGGCGGGCGACCGGCGGCTGGCCGAGAGCATGCTGGCCCGGCTGCGCGGCAGCGTCCTGGCCGACCTGCCGCGCACGAGCACGTGGCTGCTGTCCATGTACGCCATCGTGGAGGCCGCCGACCTGCTGGCCGACGACGAGCTGGCGGCCAGGGCGGCGGCGCTGCTGGCCCCGTACGCGCGGTTGCCCGTCGTCACCAGCCCCGGCATCGCCTGCTTCGGCTCCGCCCACCACAGCCTGGGCGTGGCCGCGATCACCACGGGCGATCTCGACCAGGCCATCGACCACCTGCGCACGGCCGTCCACGACAACCTGGCGCTGGGTCACTGGCCCGCCGTCGCCCTGTCGCGCTCGCGTCTGGGGCAGGCGCTGGCGCTGCGCGACGGGCCCAGGGACGAGGACGCCCGCAGGCAGCTCGAACAGGCCGCGCAGGAGGCCAAGGCGCTGGACATGACGCTGCCCCGCTACGTCGCCGTCAGCGTGACCTGCCGCCCCTCGGGGGCGCAGTGGCGGGTGGAGCTGGGCCCGCGCTCGGTGCTGGTCGACCACTCCGTGGGCATGCTGCACCTGGCGGCGCTGCTGGGCAACCCGGGCCGGGAGATCCCGGCCGCCGACCTGGCCGCGGGCTCGACCGAGCCGGGGCAGGTGCCCGTGTCGGCGCAGCCGGTGCTGGACGGGCCGGCCGGGCGGGCGTACAAGAACCGGCTGGCGCAGCTCGACGCCGAGATCGAGGAGCTGGAGTCCGGCGGCCGGCGACAGGAGGCGCAGTCGCGGCGGACCGAGCGTGACTGGCTGGTCGCCGAGCTGGCCTCGGCGACCGGGCTGGGCGGGCGGCCGCGCAGCTTCACCGGCAGCGAGGAGCGTGCCAGGACGGCCGTCGGCAAGGCGATCCGGCGGGCCGTGGATCGCGTCGCGATAGCCGATCCCGTCATCGGCGAGGAGTTGCGCGCCACCGTGCGGACCGGCGTGCGGTGCTCGTACAACCCCGGCTGACCTGCGGTGATGTCAGCGGGTACAGACTTAATACGTTTGTGGTGAAACCGCCACGGGCAGCGCCAGAACGGGCAGTGTCCCCCTGCCCGTCCCGGTCGAAAGGCTGTGCGGCCATGGCATTCGCATGGGCTCCTCTCGGTCATGACATAGCGGTCGATCTCGGCACCGCCAACACGCTCGTGTACGTCCGCAGGAAGGGCATCGTGCTGAACGAGCCCTCGGTCATCGCGATCAACCTGCACAAGAACACCGTCGTCGCCGTCGGCAAGGCGGCCAAGCGCATGATGGGCCGCACTCCCCCGCACATCGCCACGATCAGGCCGCTCAAGGACGGCGTGATCGCGGATCTGGACGCGGCCGAGCGCATGCTGCGCATGTTCATCCAGAGGGCGCACCCGAGCCGGTTCCTGGCCAAGCCGCGCATCGTCGTGGCGGTCCCGAGTGGCACCACCTCGATCGAGCAGCGGGCGGTCAAGGAGGCCGCGTACGAGGCGGGCGCGCGCCGGGTGCACATCATCGAGGAGCCGATGGCGGCGGCGATCGGCGCCGGTCTGAAGGTCGGCGAGGCCACCGGGAACATGGTCGTGGACATCGGCGGCGGCACCACGGAGGTGGCCATCGTGTCGATGAGCGGCGTCGTGGTGGCCAGGTCGCTGCGGGTCGGCGGTGACGAGCTGGACGAGGCGATCATCACCCACACCAAGAAGGAGCACGCGCTGCTGCTCGGCGAGCGTACCGCCGAGCGGTTGAAGATCGATCTGGGCATGGTGCGGCCCGCGCCCGTGTCCGCCCGCGACGCCGACCCCGTGCCGAAGGGCCGGCACCGGGTCGGCCTGCCCGTCGCGCCGGACGGGGAGGGCCCGGTCGTGATGCAGGAGGAGCCCCTGGAGGCGCCGCCCGCCCCGCGCGGCTGGAACCCGTTCAGGTCGAGGCAGAAGCCGGAGAGCGCGACGCCGGCCATCACGCCGCGCACGCTCGACCTCGCGAGCTCCGCCCCCGTACGCGGCCGCGACCTCGTCAGCGGGCTGCCCAAGACCGCGACGGTCACCGCCGAGCACATCAGCGAGGCCATCGAGGACCAGGTCCAGGCCATCATCGACGCGGTGCAGAGCACGCTGGACCAGTGCCCGGCCGAGCTGGCCGGCGACCTGCTGGACAACGGCATCGTGCTGACCGGCGGCGGCGCCCTGTTACGGGGCCTGGCCGAGCGCATGGGCGAGGCCACCGGCATGCCGATCAGGATGGTGGACAAGCCGCTGTACTCGGTGGCGCTGGGCGCGGGCCGCTGCGTCGAGCGCTTCCAGGCGATGCGCGACGTGCTGCTGCCCGATTGGTCGCGGCGGTGAGGCGGGCGTTCGTCCTGCTCGTGCTCGCCACCGGTGTCCTGCTCGTCGTGACCGACCGCCTGGTCACGCCGCTGGACCCGCTGCGGGCGGCGGGCTCGACGGTGTACGGCACGGTCCAGAACGCGGTCGGCGCGGTGACCAAGTCGTTCGGCGGCGCGGGGCGGCTGGCGGAGCTGGAGGAGGAGAACGCCAGGCTGCGGGCCGACCTGACGGCCTCGGGGACCCGGGCGGCCGGCGGGCTCTCCGCGGGCCCGGGGGCCTCGGCCGGGCTCTCCGCGGCGGCGGGACGGCACCGGGGCGTGGCCGCGCACGTGGTGGGGTTCGGCCGGGACCGGAGCGTCACCATCGACGCCGGCTCCGTCTCCGGCGTCCTGCGCGACGTCACCGTGCTGAACGCCGACGGCCTGGTCGGCAAGGTCTCCTGGGCAGGCCCCGCGACGGCCTCGGTGACGCTGATCACCGACGCGGCCTCCTCCGTGGGCGCGCGCATGGCGGGCTCGGGCGAGCTCGGCGTGGTCACGGGGCTGCCGCGGGAGGGGATGCTGCGGCTCAGCCTGTTCGATCCGCACGCGCCGCTGACGGCCGGGGACCGGGTGGTGACGCTCGGGTCCGCGGGCGGGCGGCCGTACGTGGCCGGGGTGCCCATCGGCACGGTCACCGCGATCGAGGAGGTGCCGGGCGCGACCGCGCGCTCGGCGCTCGTGCGCCCCGCCGCCCGGCTCTCCGCGCTCGACCTCGTCGCGGTGCTCGTGCCGCCACCGGGGAGGTGAGGCCGTGGGGCTGGTGCTGCTGCTGGTCGCGGCGCCGCTGCTGCAGGTGCTGCTGGTCAACCGGTCGCCGTGGGGCGGGCCCGACCTGGTGACGCTGGCCGTGGTGTGGCTGGCGCTGGCCAGGGGGCCGGTCTGGGGCTGCGCGGCGGGCCTGGCCGCCGGGCTGGCCGCCGACGTGACGCCGCCCGCCGACGGGACGGTGGGGCGGGCGGCGCTGGTGCTGTCGGTGACCGGGCTGCTGGTGGGATGGTGGCGCGAGCGCGGGCCGCTGCTGGTGGCCGGCGCGGGCGCCGCACTGGGGACGGTGCTGCAGGCCGCAGCGGCGGTGGCCCTCGGCGACGAACCGTGGCCCCAGGCGCTGGCCGGGCTGCCGCTGGTGCTGGCGTGGACGGTGCCCCTCGGTGCCCTCGCCGGCGCCGCCCTGGCCCGCCGGCGACCGGCGGCGGTGATGCGGCGTGTCTAGGGCCAGGCTGGTCGTGTTGCGGGTGGTCGTCACGGCGATGCTGGTCACGCTGGTGGGCCGGCTGTGGTTCCTCCAGGTGGTCAGCGGAGACCGGTATGTGCGGGCGGCGGCCGACGTGCGCGTCAGGACCGTGGCGCTGCCGCCGGCCCGGGGCGCGATCCTCGACGTGGCCGGGCGTCCCCTCGTGACGAACAGGACCAGGCCGGTGGTCACGGTGGACGCCGTGGCGCTGGCCCATCAGCCGGACGGCGGCCGGGCGGTGCTGGCCCGGCTGGGGCAGGTGCTGGGCCGGCCGGAGCGGCAGCTCGCCGAGAAGGTGCGGCCGTGCGGACCGCAGGTGACGCGGCCGTGCTGGCCGGGCTCGCCGTACGAGCCGATCCCCGTCGCCGAGGGCGTCACGGTGCCGGTGGCGCTGCAGATCAGCGAGCGGCAGCAGGACTTCCCCGGCGTGCGTACGGAGCTGCGCCCGGTCCGCGTGCACCCCCTCGGCCGGGCGGCGGCCCACACCCTCGGGTACGTGCAGGGCGCCCAGGGCCGCGACGGCCTCGAAGGCGTCTACGACCGGGAGCTGGCCGGCCGCGCGGGCCGCAGGGACATGGCCGTGGACAACACCGGCCGGGTGACCAGGACCCTCCACGAGAGCCCGCCGGCCCCCGGCGACACGCTCGTGACCAGCATCGACGCCCGCATCCAGGCCATCGCCGAGCGGGCGCTCGGCGATGGCCTGTCGCGCAGCGGCGGCTCGTCGGGCGCGGCCGTGGTGCTGGAGTCGCAGACCGGCCGGGTGGTCGCGCTGGCCGGGCGGCCCGCCTACGACCCGTCCGTGTGGACCGACGGCGTGACGGCCCGCGAGTACGCGGCGCTGCCGCTGCTGTCGCAGGCCGTGCAGGGCCAGTGGGCGCCCGGCTCCACGTGGAAGGTCGCCTCCGCGGCGGCCGCCGCCTCCGCCGGGTACGCGCTCGGCGCCACCTACGACTGCCCCAGCGGCTACACGGTGGGCGATCGGGTGTTCAGGAACTTCGCCGGCGCCGACCTGGGCTCGATGACCATGCACGGCGCGCTGGTGCGGTCGTGCGACACGATCTTCTACCGGCTCGCCGACGAGCTGTGGCGGCGCGGCTCGGACGCCCTGCAGCGGACCGCCCGCGGGTTCGGCTTCGGCCGCCCCACCGGCGTGGACCTGCCGGGTGAGGCGGGCGGCGCGGTGCCCGACGCGGCGTCGAAGAAGGCCGTGTGGCGGGCGACGCGCCAGGAGAGCTGCCGCCGGGCCGTCAAGGGCCATCCGGAGCCGGCGGATCGGGGGCGGGCGGCGTACCTGACGGCGATCGCGCGGGAGAACTGCCGGGGCGGCGGCGTGTGGCGCGGCGGGGACGCGGCGAACCTGTCGATCGGGCAGGGCGGGGTGCTGGTCACGCCGCTGCAACTGGCGCGGGCGTACGCGGCGATCGCCAACGGCGGGACGCTGCACAGCCCGCGCGTCGGCCTGCGGGTCGTGCGCCCGGACGGGACGACGGCCCGCACGATCACGCCGCCGGTGACCGGTCGGCTGCCCGCCTCGGCCGAGACACTGCGCTTCATCCGGCAGGCCCTCGCCCAGGTGCCCCGGTCCGGGACGGCGGAGGGCGCCTTCAGGGGGTTCCCGTTCGGCAGGATCGCCGTGGCGGGGAAGACGGGCACTGCGGAGTCGTTCGGCCATCGGGACACCTCCTGGTTCGCCTCGTTCGCCCCGGATCCCGCCTACACCGTGGTCGTGGTCCTGTCGGAGGGCGGCATGGGCGCCGAGGGCGCGGCCCCGGCGGCCCGCGCCATCTGGGAGGGCGTCCTCGGGCTGAGGGAGCGGCGATGACCTGCGTCCCCGGGGAGCGGCGATGATCGCGATCGGCGGGAGGCGGCGGATCGCCTGGGCGCCCTCGCTGGCCGCGCCCGATCGGGTGCTGACACTGCTGGCGGTGGCCCTGTCGGGGACGGGGCTGCTGCTGGTGTGGTCGGCCACGCGGCTGTCCGGCGGGCACGGGCTGCTGGTGCGGCAGGCGGGGGCCGTCGGGGCCGGGCTGGTGCTGATGTGGCTGGTGTCGCGGGTGGATCTGCGGGTGCTGCGGGCGTACGTGCCGGTGGCGTACGCGCTGACGCTGCTGTCGCTGGCCGGGGTGCTGAGCCCGCTCGGCGTACGGGTGAACGGGGCGCACTCGTGGATCGTGCTGGCGCCCGGGGTGCGGTTCCAGCCGTCGGAGTTCGCCAAGGTGGCGCTCGCGCTGGCGTTCGCGGTGCCGCTGGGCGAGTTGCGCGACGGGCAGCGGCGGCCCGGGTTCGGCGGGGTGCTGTCGGCGCTGGTGCTGGCCGCGGTGCCGATCGGGCTGATCGCGCTGCAGCCGGACGTGGGCACGATGCTGGTGTTCGCGGCCATGGTGGCGGGGGCGCTGCTGGTGTCGGGGGCGCCCAAACGGTGGCTGCTCGTGCTGGCCCTGGGGGCGGCGGGCGCGGCCGGGGCGGCGTGGAAGCTCGGGCTCGTCCGGCCGTACCAGCTCGAACGGCTGCTCGTGCTGGCGAATCCGGGGGCCGACCCGGGCGGCGTGGGGTACAACGCCGCCCAGGCGCGCATCGCGATCGGCTCCGGCGGGCTCTACGGCAAGGGGCTGTTCAACGGCGAGCAGACGGCCGGGCACTTCGTGCCGGAGCAGCACACCGACTTCATCTTCACGGTCGCGGGCGAGGAACTCGGGTTCGCCGGGGCCGCGCTCATCGTGCTGGCGGTGTTCGCGCTGCTGTGGCGCGGGCTGTCGATCGCGCGGCGCAGCGCCTCGCCGTACGGGGCCGTGCTGGCGGGCGCGATCGTGTCGTGGATCGCGTTCCAGACGTTCGTGAACGTGGGCATGACCGTGGGCCTCATGCCGATCGTGGGGGTGCCGCTGCCGTTCGTCTCCTACGGCGGCTCCGCCACGGTGGCCGGGCTGCTGGCCGTCGGGCTCTTACAGGCGGTTCACCGGACCAAGGCCATGCAGCCGTAGCAGGTTCTCGCCCAGGATCTTGCGCTTGGCCTGGTCGGTGAGCTGCGGGTAGCCGTAGCCGTCGCACAGGTCCTGCGGGATCGTGAAGTCCCTGAACGCCCTCAGCGCCCACTGCGGATGGAAGATCGGCGCCTCCGAACCGTAGATGATCTTGTCTTCGCCGCACCAGAAGAGCAGTTTGCCGATGATCTCGGCGAACATCCTGGGCGCCCTGACGATGAAGTTGATCGTGGCCGCCAGGTCGGCGTACAGGTTGGGGTAGCGGATGAGCTGCCAGCAGGTCTCGTCCAGGAACGGCAGGCCGACGTGGAAGATGACGAAGTTGATGTCGGGGAAGTTCGCGGCGGCGCCGTCCATGTCCCACGTCTGGGTGTGCTCGATCGGCTGCGGGCCCAGCGGGACGCCCTTGTGCACGCCGATGAGGTTGACGCCCAGGTCCCGCGCCTTCTCGAAGATGGGGAAGGCCACCCGGGGGTCGTCCATGCGCCACGGGTACGGGGAGCCGTAGTCGTAGCGGACGTTGTAGAGCTTGAACGCGCGCGCGTTGAACTCCCCCACCTGGCGTTCCATCAGGTCGAGTGCCCTGCGGCCCTCCAGGGGGTTGACCGTGCCCCAGAAGACCGTGCGGTCGGGGTCGCGGGCGGCCAGCTCCGCGCACTCCTGCCACGGGGACAGGCCGTCGTGGTAGAGGTCGGTGAGCGGGAGCGGCATGGCGACCAGCATGTCCGTGTCGGACTCCTCGTACACCATGCGGCGGATGTCGTCGATCGTCCACTGCCGCAGGAACTCCTCCGGCGGCAGCTTGGTCTCTCCCTCCGGGGTGAGGGTGGTGTGGAAGGCGTACAAGTGGTTGGAGAACATCTGGCCCGCGGATCCGTAGGCGTTCTTGGCCTCGAAGTTGAACACGTGGGCCACGCTGTCGAACACGAAGAAGTCGTCGATCACCGTAGTTCCCTTCTCCTGATGTAGGCCGCCTTGTCGGGCACCTGAGCGGGAGCGGGCAGGAAGCGCAGGAGGCCGGCCGCCCTCGGGGAGAGCCGTTCCGTCGTCCACACCTCGTCCCACACGACCTCGACCTCCGCCTCGCGGACGCCGGGCTGCTCCTCGATGCGCTCGCGCACCTCGGTGAGCACCCGGGCGGCGAACGGGCACCAGCCCGAGGTCAGCAGCAGCTCGACCCGGGCCCGGCCCTCGCTCAGCTCGACGGACCTGACCAGGCCCATCTCCACGACGGAAATGCCCTTCTCCCTACAGCACGGGTCATAGACCCCGGACAGTGCCTGACTGGCCCACTGCGGTATCTCCGGCATGGCCTCATCATGAAACCGGCATGCCCTCTTGAACAGGGACCCAGCGGAGGTTCGATTTCACATGCCGACAGACAGTCCCGACAAACCGGACCCTCGGCCGGCGAAGAGCTGCAAGCTCGCTCCTTCACGTAAGGTGAGAGAAGCCGGTACAGCGAAGATGCTGGGTGGATGACCGGCGAACAACCCAGCGATCTGATCCGCAGCGTCTCTCGCGCGCTCCGCGTGCTGGAAGAGGTCGCGCGGGCCGACCGGCCGCTGTCGGTCAAGGTCATCGCCCGCCGATGCGGCCTCAACCTGTCCACCTCCTACCACCTGGTCCGTACGTTGTGTTACGAGGGTTACCTGCACCGGCGGCCCGACGGCGACTATGTGCTCGGCTCGCAGGTGGCCGAGCGCTACCACGAGATGCTGGAGGCGTTCGAACGGCCGCCGCGCGCCTCGGCGGTGCTGCGGCACCTGGCCGACGCCTCCGGGCATACCGCGTACCTGGCGCAGCTCGCCGACGGGCGGCTGGTCGTGGTGGACGTGGCCGAGGGGCCGCGCTCACCGTGGCTGGAGGACCTCCAGGCGGGGCTGGAGACGGCGCCGCACGCCACCGCGCTCGGCAAGGCGCTGCTGCTCTCGCTCCCGTCCCGCGCCCGGCGCGGCCTCCTGACCGGCTACGGCCTGCGCCGCTTCACCTCCTGCACCCCCGCCAGCGTGGAGGACCTGGAGCAGGAGCTGGCCAGGCTGCGGCCGGGGCAGGTCGTGGAGGAGCACGGGCAGTTCAGGGACGAGGTGGCCTGCGCGGGCGCGGTCGTGCCCGGCACCCAGTGGGCCATCGGCATCTCGACCCGCGGCCTGGCCATCCCCCAGGCCGCCTCGGCCCGCCTGGTGGCCGCGGTCAGGGACCTGGCGCGGGCATAATCCGTTGCCCACCGGGGCGCTCCTTCGCCAAGGTGGGCGGCATGAACGTGCCGTACCGCCAGATCCGAGCCGCCCACACCGAGGAGTCCATCACCGTCTACCAGGCGTACGACGCCGCCATCGCCACCCCGGCCGTGGCCGCGCAGCGCTTCGTGCCGCCCTTCAAGCGGGAGCGGATGACGTGGATCAAGCCGTCGTTCCTGTGGATGATGTACCGGTGCGGCTACGCGACCAAGCCCGGTCAGGAGCGGGTGCTGGCGATCGAGCTGACCCGGGAGGGGTTCGCCTGGGCCCTGGCCCAGGCGTGCCTGAGCCACGACGACCGCGATCCTGGCTGGGCGGAGCGGGTGCGCCGCAGCCCCGTGCGCGTCCAGTGGGATCCTGAACGGGGGACACGGCATCAGGCGCTGCCGTACCGGTCGATCCAGATCGGGCTCTCCGGGGAGGCGGTGCGGCGTTACGTGGACGAGTGGACGATGGGGATCAGCGACATCACGGACCTGGTGCGCGAGGTGCGCGCGGGGGTGACGAGCGGCGCGGACGTGAGCGCCCTGCTCCCCGCCGAACACCCGTACCCACTGCCGGACGACCTCGCGAAGACGATCGGAGCCGACCGGCCATGAAGGTGATCCTGTTCGGGGGGACCGGGATGGTCGGGCGGGGGGTGCTCAGGGAGTGCCTGCTCGACGAGCGGGTCACGGCCGTGCTCGCGGTCGGGCGGAACGCGACCGGGGTCGCGCATGACAAGCTGCGCGAGATCCGGCACGCCGACCTGCTCGACCTGGCGGCGATCGAGGGCGAGCTGGGCGGCCACGACGCGTGCTTCTTCTGCCTGGGGGTCTCGTCGGCCGGGATGGGCGAGCGGGCCTACCGGCGCGTCACCTACGACTTCACGCTGTCGGTGGCCGAGACGCTGGCGCGGCTGAGCCCGGGGTCGGCCTTCGTGTACGTGTCCGGCGTCGGCACCGACGCCCAGGGGCGGGCCATGTGGGCCAGGGTGAAGGGCGAGACCGAGAACGCGCTGCTGGCCCTGCCTCTGGAGGCGTACATGTTCCGCCCCGGCTACATCCAGCCGATGCACGGCGTCACCTCGCGGACGCGGTTCTACCGGCTGGCCTATGTCGTGGCGCGGCCGCTCTATCCGCTGCTGCGGCGGTGGTTCGGCCCGGGGATGACCACGACCGAGCGGATCGGGCAGGCGATGATCACGGTGGCCGAGCGGGGTGCGCCCAAGCGGATCCTCGGGCCCGCGGACATCAACGCCCTCTGACCCGCGCGGCACCGTCACGCCGGCCCGAGGGTCCCGCAGCTCTCCGGAATGCCGGATTATGGAATATCCCGGGAGGCCGTGACGCTACCCTAGCCGTCAAAGATTCAACAGTCATGGATGGTGACTAAAGTGCAGTTCGGAATCTTCAGTGTGGGCGACGTGACCACCGACCCCACCACCGGCAGGACGCCGACGGAGCACGAGCGGATCAAGGCGATGGTGACGATCGCGCTCAAGGCGGAGGAGGTGGGCCTCGACGTGTTCGCGACGGGCGAGCACCACAACCCGCCCTTCGTCCCGTCCTCGCCGACGACCATGCTCGGCTACATCGCGGCCAAGACCGAGCGGCTCCAGCTGTCCACGGCCACCACGCTGATCACGACCAACGACCCGGTCAAGATCGCCGAGGACTTCGCCATGCTGCAGCACCTGGCGGACGGCCGGGTGGATCTCATGCTGGGCCGGGGCAACACCGGGCCCGTCTACCCGTGGTTCGGGCAGGACATCAGGCAGGGCATCCCGCTCGCCGTCGAGAACTACGCGCTGCTGCACCGGCTCTGGCGCGAGGACGTGGTGGACTGGGAGGGACACTTCCGTACGCCGCTGCAGGGGTTCACGAGCACGCCGCGCCCGCTCGACGGAGTGCCGCCGTTCGTCTGGCACGGCTCGATCCGCACCCCCGAGATCGCCGAGCAGGCCGCCTACTACGGCGACGGCTTCTTCGCCAACAACATCTTCTGGCCGAAGGAGCACTTCATGCGCCTGATCAACCTCTACCGGCAGCGGTACGCCCACTACGGCCACGGCACGCCCGAGCAGGCCATCGTGGGCCTCGGCGGCCAGGTGTTCATGCGCAGGAACTCCCAGGACGCGGTACGCGAGTTCCGCCCGTACTTCGACGTCGCCCCCGTGTACGGCCACGGCCCCTCCCTGGAGGAGTTCATGGCCGAGACCCCGCTCACCGTGGGCAGCCCGCAGCAGGTCATCGACCGGACCCTCGAGTTCAGGGAGTTCTTCGGCGACTACCAGCGCCAGCTCTTCCTCATGGACCACGCGGGCCTGCCGCTGAAGACCGTGCTGGAGCAGCTCGACCTTCTCGGCGAGGAGGTCGTCCCGGTGCTGCGGGAGGAGTTCGCCAAGGATCGGCCGGCCGAGGTGCCCGGCGCGCCCACGCACGCGGCACGACTCGCCGAGAAGAACGCACCCGCCGACGCACCCGAGCCCGTAGAAGCCTGAACCCCCGGAGAAGGAGAACCATGAAGCTCGTCGTCGTCACGGCGGGGCTGACGCAGCCCTCCTCGACCCGCCTGCTCGCCGACCGCCTGGCCGCCGCGGTCGCGCAGCGGGTGGACGTGGAGGTGCGCGTGATCGAGCTGCGCGACCTGGCCGTGGACATCGCGAACAACTTCGTGACCGGATTCGCGGGCGGCAGGCTGCGCGAGGCCATCGGGGCCGTGTCGGAGTCCGACGGGCTCATCGTGGTCACGCCGATCTTCAGCGGCTCGTACAGCGGGCTGTTCAAGTCGTTCTTCGACGTGCTCGACAACACGGCGCTGGCGGGCAAGCCGGTGCTGATCGCGGCCACCGGCGGCACCGCCCGCCACTCGCTGGCGCTGGAGCACGCGCTGCGGCCGCTGTTCGCCTACCTGCGGGCCGTGGTCGTCCCGACCGCCGTCTACGCGGCCTCGGAGGACTGGGGCGGCGGGCGCGACGCGTTCACGGACGGGCTCGGCGAGCGCGTCGCGCGGGCCGCCGAGGAGCTCGCCGGCATGCTGACGCAGCGTGGTCCCCGGCGCGAGGAGCCGCTGGACGAGGTCGTACCCTTCGAGCAGCAACTGGCGGCTTTGCGGCCACTCGACTAGTTTTCCCGGCGCGTGGCCCGCGCCGGGAGTATGGTCCGTTAGGAACCTTTCCTAACGAATTGGAGCCCAGGTGCTGACCGCCGCCCTCCTCACCCTCTCCCTCACCGTCTCCGGCGCAGGTGCCGGACTCGCCGACCCGCACAAGAAGGACATCGCCATGCGGCTGGTGTCCAGCGCGGAGAACTCCTCGCTCGACTGGAAGGCCCAGTACGGCTACATCGAGGACATCGAGGACGAGCGCGGCTACACGGCCGGCATCATCGGCTTCTGCTCAGGCACCGGCGACATGCTGGAGCTGGTCGAGCTCTACGCCAAGCGCAAACCGGGCAACGTGCTGGCCAAATACCTGCCCGCGCTGCGCAAGGTCAACGGCACCGACTCCCACCAGGGCCTCGGGGCGCCCTTCGTCGCGGCCTGGAAGACGGCCGCCAAGGACCCCGCCTTCCAGCAGGCCCAGAACGACGAGCGCGACCGCTCCTACTTCGACCCGGCCGTGGCGCAGGCCAAGAAGGACGGGCTGCGGACGCTCGGCCAGTTCGTGTACTACGACGCCATCGTCATGCACGGCCCCGGCACCAGCAAGCTGAGCTTCGGCGGCATCAGGAAGAGCGCCCTGGCCAAGGCCAAGCCGCCCGCGCAGGGCGGGAACGAGGTGACGTACCTGAACGCGTTCCTGGACGCGCGCAAGGCGGCGATGAAGGCCGAGGAGGCGCACGAGGACACGACCCGGGTGGACACCATGCAGCGGGTGTTCCTCAAGAACGGCAACCTCGACCTCAACCCGCCGCTGACCTGGAAGGTCTACGGCGACAGCTACACGATCAAGAAGTGACGGGACGCGGCGCGGGCCGCGTCCCGTCGAGGGGGTCGGCGCTCGACGGTCGGGGTCAGCGCTTGACGGCGACCACGTCGTACGTCGTGTCGGGGGTCGGCGGGGTCGTGAAGCGGGCGTTGGGCAGGTAGAGGCGGTGACCGCGGGCGGCGACCGTGGTCGGGACGTCGAACCTGGGGTCGGTGATCCGCCGCGTGACCGTGCCCGACGCGCCGTCACGGGCCAGGGCGAGCACGGCGATGGTGTTCAGGCGGTTCTGGACGGCGTACAGCGTGCGGCCCGACAGCAGCAGGCCGTCGCCGTTGGTCAGCAGCTCACCGCCCAGGCCGACCTCGGTGGTGACACCGGAGGACGGGTTCACCTCGAACAGTTTGCCGGTGTTCGACTGGACGATCAGCAGCGACCTGCCGTCGGGGCTGGGGGCGATGCCGTTGGCGTTGTTGCCGGTCGTGTACTGGATGGCGCCGCTGAGCGGGATGCTGACGGCCGCGTCGGGCAGCGCGCCGCCCCGGCCGAGCTCCAGCTTGTACAGCACGGGGTTGGCGGAGTCGGTGAAGTACGCGGCCCGGCCGACGAGGATCACGTCGTTGACGAACGACGTGCCGGTGGCGAGCTGGTACGACTTGAGCACCGCCCCGGTACGCAGGTCGATCACCCGCGCGTTGCCGGCGTTGCCCCCGGCCACGAACAGCCGCCCGCGCCCGTCGGTCTTGAGCCCGAGCGACTGCGTGCCCGGCCCCTTGCTGATCACGGCCCCCTTACCGGTGCGAAGGTCGGCCCGGTAGATGTCACCGGTCGCGCGCGAGCCGAAGTAGGCGTACGGCCCCCCGATGGCGATGCCCTCCGGCTGGAACCCGTTGGGCAGCGGGAAGGTGTCGGGCTTCGTGATGGCCTGCGCCGGTGCGCCGGCGAGCAGGACCACGACGATGGCACTGAGTGCGGTCTTCAGGATCGCGGATCTCATGCGGCCCACGATGCCCCGATCATCGGCCGGGGCAAAGACCCATCATCGCCTTCACAGAAACTCTTCAGCATGTGTCAGGGCGGCGCTCCCGGCGCCACGAACGTACCGGCCGGGACGTCACCGGGCCCGCCGGCACCCGACCGGAGTCGGAGACCACACCACGCCGGAGGCGGCGGGCGAGTAGCTTGGGACGGAGACCAACAAACGGGGTTAATCATGTCAAACGGTGCCCGTCATGCTCTCGGAGTGGTCGCGGGGCTGCTCCTTCCTCCTCTGGTCGCCGCCGGCCTCTGGTTCGGCGTCGGCGATCTGCGGCTCCAGGCCGTGCAGGCGTTCCAGATCTCCTGGCTCGCGCTGGGGGCGCTGGCCGCGGCGGGGATCGTCCTCGCCTTCCTGGCCGGCTCCCGCCTGTCACCCGTGGCATCGCTGCTGGGCGGCCTGTCGTTCACCGCTCTGGGGGTCGTGCCCCTGATCGAGCTGACCGGTGTGCGGGTGCTGGCGGAGAACTGGCTGCCCGCCGCCCTCTCGACGGGCTTCATGACGCTGGCGTACTCGGGGCTGCAGCTCTTCCTGGGGGTGCTGCTGCTGGTCGTCTCGGCGTTCCCGTCCCGGTGGCGGTCGCGCAGGGAGCCCGTCCTGTACGAGGGGCCGTACGAGAGGAATGTGGCGGCGCCGTACCTGCCGCACAACGGACCCGAGGACGCCACCAGGCCGATGTACCGCGATTGAGCCCCGGGTCGCCTGGCAGAATGCCGCCATGCGCGACTTGAAGATCGGCGACTTCCTGACCGAGCTGGCCGACCGGGTGCCCGCCCCCGGCGGCGGCGCGACGGCGGCCCTGCACGCGGCGCAGGCCGCCGCGCTGCTCGGCATGGTGGCCCGCTACAGCACCGGGGAGAAGTACACCGACCACGCCGAGACCATCGTGGCCGTCATCGCGGAGACCGACACCCTGCGGGTGCGGGCGCTGAAGCTGGCCGAGCAGGACGCGGCGGCGTTCACGGCGGTCACCGACGCCTACCGCCTGCCCAAGGGCGAGGAGCGCAGCGCCGCCATCGCCAGGGCGCTGGCCGGCGCGGCCGAGCCGCCCGCCCGGGTGGCCGAGGCCGCCACCCGCGTGGTCGAGCTCTGCGAGCTGCTGCTGCCGATCGGCAACCGCAACGTCGTCACCGACGTGGCCGCCGCCGCGGAGGCCGCCCGCGCCGCGCTCACCACCGCCAGGGTGAACGTGGAGGTCAACCTGGGCGGCATCAAGGACGAACGAGTACGCGAAGAGCTGAACATCCGGATCTCCGGCGTGGACGCGGCCGTGGCCAGGGCAGACTGGGTGACCGCCGAAGTACGCGAGGAGATCAAGCCGTGAAGACGCTGACCGGCAAAGACCTGGCCGCCGCCATCAGGGCCCAGACACAGGCCGAGGCGGCGGCGGGCCCGCAGCCGAGACTGGCCGTGGTGGCGGCCACGGACGACGAGGCGAGCCTGTGGTACGTCCGCTCGATCGCCAAGGCGGCGGCCGGCGTGGGCATCGCCTGCGACGTGCTCGACCTGGGCCCGGCCGCCACCCCCGACCGCATCGGCGAGACGCTGGCCAGGCTCAGCGCCGACCCGGGCGTCCACGGCGTCATGCTGCAGACCCCGCTGCCCGCCGGCGCCTCGGCGCAGGAGCTGGCCGCGGCCATCGATCCGCGCAAGGACGTCGACGGGGCCAACCCGCTGTCGCTGGGGCGGCTGGCCGCCGGGCTGCCCGCGTTCCCGCCCGCCACGGCGGCGGCCGTGATGGCGCTGCTCGACCACTACGAGGTGGAGCTGTCCGGGCGGCGGGCCGTGGTGGTGGGCCGCTCGACCGTGGTGGGCAAGCCGCTCGCCCTCCTGCTGCTCGACCGGCACGCCACCGTCACCGTCTGCCACTCGCGCACCCGCGACCTGGCCTCGGTGACCGCCACGGCGGAGGTGCTGGTGGCCGCCGTGGGGCGGGCGGGGCTGATCGGCGCCGGGCACGTGGCGCCGGGCGCGGTGGTGATCGACGTCGGCACCAACCCGACGGACGACGGCGGGCTGACCGGTGACGTGGACTTCGAGGCGGTCTCCCGGGTGGCCGGGGCGCTCACCCCGGTGCCCGGCGGCGTCGGCCCGGTCACGACCGCCCTGCTGCTGCGCCACACGGCCAGGGCCGCGAACCTGCCGTGACCCCGCTTCCTGGAAGGGCCCTGGGGAGGGTCCTGGCGCCGCGCCGCCCGTGTGGCGGACGTGGCGCGCGCATTCTCGACTTCGTGGCGGAGGCCAACGATGGGTGACATCCTGATCGTCCAGAACAGCAGGAGCGGCGGCCCCAGCCGGGTGGGCGACTGGCTCGCGGAGGCCGGCCACGAGCTGGACCTCGTCCCGGCCCACGAGGGCGCCCCGCTGCCCGCCCGCCTGGAGCACGACGCCATGATCATGCTGGGCGGCGGCTATCTGCCGGGCGACGACGACCGGGCGCCGTGGCTACGCGACGCCAGGCGGCTGATGGGGCGGGCGCTGGCGCAGGAGGTGCCGCTGTTCGGCATCTGCCTGGGCGGCCAGATGCTCGCCGAGGTCGCCGGTGGCGAGGTGACCGGCGACGTGGGCGCGCCGGAGAACGGCAGCCTGCCGGTCACGATCAGGGCGGAGGCCGCCGCCGACCCGCTCTTCCACGACCTGCCGCCGGTGGTGCCCGCCGTCGAGCACCACAAGGACGCGATCACCCGGCTGCCGGCCGGGGCCGTGCACCTGGCCGAGACGGAGCGCTGCCCGTACCAGGCGTTCCGGGTGGGCGAGCGGGCCTGGGGCGTGCAGTTCCACCCGGAGGTGCTGCCGGCGCGCATCCGGGAGTGGCGCGCCGACGGCTTCGACCCCGACGAGGTGTACGCGCGGGCGGTGGCGGACGAGCCGGTGTCCACGCCGATCTGGCGCCTGGTGACCGACCGGTTCGCCGCCCTGGTCACCCGCCACGCGGCCCGCCGCGACGCGGAGGTCTCCGCCTGACCGCGCGCCCTGCGCCGGTCAGGCGTTGCGGATTCGGGCCGCCGCCTGGAGGCCGAGCAGTTCGACCGAGCGTTCCCGCATCTCGACCTTCCTGATCTTGCCGGTCACGGTCAGCGGGAACGCGTCCGCGACGTGCACGTAGCGGGGGATCTTGTAGTGCGCCAGCCGGCCCGCGCAGTACTCCCTGACCAGCTCCGCCGTCAGCGGGCTCGTGCCCGGCCGCATGACGACCCAGGCCATGACCTCCTCGCCGTACTTCTCGTCCGGCACCCCGATGACCTGGACGTCGGCGATGTCCGGATGACCGTAGAGGAACTCCTCGATCTCGCGCGGGTAGACGTTCTCGCCGCCCCTGATGATCATGTCCTTGATCCGGCCCACCACGTTGACGTAGCCGGCGTCGTCCATCGTGGCCAGGTCCCCGGTACGCATCCACCGCGCCGCGTCGATGGCCTCGGCCGTCTTCTCCGGCTCGTTCCAGTAGCCGAGCATGACCGAGTAGCCGCGCGTGCACAGCTCCCCGGGCTCGCCCCGCGGCGCCGTGAGCCGCGTCTCGGGGTCGACGATCTTCACCTCGACGTGCGGCATCACCCGGCCCACGGTCTCGGTCCTGCGTGCCAGGTCGTCGTCGGACCTGGTCATCGTGGACACGGGCGAGGTCTCGGTCATGCCGTAGCAGATGGCGACCTCGCGCATGTTCATCTCGCCGACGACGCGCTTCATCACCTCGACCGGGCACGGGGAGCCCGCCATGATGCCGGTCCGCAGCGAGGACAGGTCGAACCTCGCGGCCAGGGCCAGCTCGGCGATGAACATGGTCGGCACCCCGTACAGGGACGTGCACCGCTCCTCCTGCACGGCGCGCAGCGTCGCCTCCGGGTCGAAGCCGGGCGACGGGATGACGATGCAGGAGCCGTGCGTGGTGGCGCCCAGGTTGCCCATGACCATGCCGAAGCAGTGGTAGAACGGCACCGGCAGGCAGACGCGGTCCCGCTCGGTGTAGTGGATCAGCTCGCCGACGAAGTAGCCGTTGTTGAGGATGTTGTGGTGCGACAGCGTCGCGCCCTTCGGGAAGCCGGTGGTGCCCGAGGTGTACTGGATGTTGATCGGGTCGTCGAAGGCCAGCTCCGCCATCCGGGCCTCCAGCGCCGCGCGATCCGCCTTGCGCGCGGTCAGGGCCTCCCAGGTGGGGTCGTCGAGATAGACGGCGTCGGTGAAGCCGATCTCCTCGATCATCTTGCGGTAGTCGCTGCCCTTGTGCTCCTGGGCGCTGATCAGCAGCCGCATGCCGGACTGCTCGGCCACGTAGCGCAACTCGTGGGTGCGGTAGGCCGGGTTGACGTTGACGAGGATCGCGCCGATCTTGGCGGTGGCGTACTGGACGAGCACCCATTCGGCCCGGTTGGGCGCCCAGATGCCCACCCGGTCGCCCCTCGCGATGCCCCGGGCCAGCAGGGCCCTGGCCAGGTCGTCGACGTCGGCGTTCAGTCGCGCGTAGGTCCACCTGCGGCCCGCCGGCACGTCGACGAGGGCTTCCCGGTCGCCGAAGCGGGCCGCGGTGCGTTCGAGGTTCGCGCCGATGGTCTCGCCCAGCAGGGCAGTCTCGGCGGTGGCGCTGGAGTACGACAGCATGCCCACAGTGTCAGCCGCCCGCCCGCGTACGCACCAGTCCCCGTCTGCGGCGCGCCGCGAACGCCAGTGCCAGCAGTGCCGCCGCCGCGCCCGCGACCAGGCGGCGCTGGCGGGTGACACGCCGCTCCACCTGGGCGTACGGCGTCGTCGAGAACGAGACCAGCTCGTAGCGGGAGGCGTAGCCGGGCAGCACCCGCTCCAGCGCGTGCTCCAGGCGCTTGCCCGCCAGGAACGCCCGGGAGCCGACCTTGTCGCGCATCTCCACGAAGTTGTCCAGGGCCAGCCGGGCGATCACGTCGGTGTCGGCCTTGCGGCGCTCGAAGAGCTCCAGCGCGCGGGGGAAGTCGTCGTCCGCCTCGTCCAGGCAGCGGTCCAGCTCGACGCAGTCCTCGAACCCGCAGTTCGCGCCCTGGCCGTAGAAGGGCACGATGGCGTGCGCGGCGTCGCCGACCAGCCCGATCGCGGCGGCGCCGGTGGTGACGTGCCAGGGCGAGCAGCGCATGGTGACCAGGTGGCCGACCGGGTTGTCGCGGAAGGCGGGGACCAGGTCGGGCATCAGCTCGAACGCGTCCGGGTAGTGCTGGGCGAAGTACGCCCTGATCCGCTGCGGGGTGTCCAGGGCGGTGAGGGTCTCGTGCGGCCAGAACAGGGTGCAGGTGAACGAGCGGTCCGGGTTCGGCAGGGCGATCATCATCGAGCGGCCGCGCGGCCAGATGTGCAGCGCGCCCGGATCCATGGCGAACGCGCCGTTCCTCGCCGGGATCGACAGCTCCTTGTAGCCGTAGTCCAGGTACTCCTGGCTGAAGTTCACCCCGGGCACCTGCTGCAGCCTGGCCCTGACCGCGCTGTACGCCCCGTCCGCGCCGATCACCACCCGGGCCGGTTCCGTCCTGCCGTGCTCGAACTCCAGCCGGCCCGTGCGCTCGTCCAGGCCGGTGAGCCGGTGCCCGAAGCGGACCTCCACGCCGGGCAGGGCGGTGGCCGCGTCGAGGAGCCGGCGGTTCAGGTCGGCGCGGCCGATGGAGTTGATGGCGTGGGAGCGGTCGGCGCTGTAGGGCTGGAAGGTCAGGGTGCCGTCGGGGGCGTGCATCATCCGGCCCGGCATGGGGAGCGCCGTGTGGAGGACCTTGCCGTCCAGGCCGAGGCGGCGCAGGGCGTCGATGCCGCGTTCGGAGATGGCCAGGTTGATCGACCGGCCGCGGTCGGGGCCCTCCTCGCGGGGGTCGGGGCGGCGTTCGTACAGGGTGACGGTGTGGTTGCGGCGGGCCAGGAAGCAGGCGAGCAGACAGCCGACGAGCCCGGCCCCGACGATCGTGACCTCCATCCCTCCTTCGTACGGCGGGGTGCGGCGCCTGTCCAGTTGGGACGTCCGGTTGTGCCGGCTACGTGAGCGCCTCGGTGATGGCGCGGGCGGTGGCCTGCCAGATCGGGGTGGAAGGGGTGATGACGTCGAAGTGGTCGCCGGGCATTTCCAGATATGTCACGTCATCGCCTGCCTGCTGGGCCGCCCGTGCGTAGCGGCGTCCGAAGTCGACCAGGTCCAGGTCGTCGGCCGCGCCCTGCACGACGAGCTGGGGCACGCCGAGCGGCACCCGCAGGAGGGGTGAGGCGTCGGCGTCCCGCGCGTCCCCGAGAGCGGCCGCGACGGCCCCGGTGCCGATCCACCGGCGCTCGCCTTCGACCAGGTCGAGCACCCCGGCCAGCGACACGACCAGGGAGATGACCGGCGACCCAGGCACCGGCACGCGCGACGGCGCCCTCGACGCCACAGGCGGGGACGCGGACCGGGAGGCGGGTGGCGGCACGCGGGGTGTGGTCCCGGTCCGGTCGGCCACCGCGCGCAGGGCGAGCTGGGCTCCGGCCGAGTGTCCGGCGACGGCGATCCGGCCGAGGTCAACGACGTCGCCGAGCCCGGCGAGCGCCGCCAGGCCCGCGGCCACGTCCGCCGTGGTGGTCCGCCAGCCGTGCAGGTCGGGGCGGCGGTATTCGAGGTTCCACACCGCGAGGCCGCGCGCGGTCAGGTCGGCGCAGAGCGCCTCCATGAGGTCGGCCGCCCAGATCGAGCGCCAGTAACCACCGTGGATCAGCACCACGACCGGCGCCCTGGCCAAGGACGCCTGCCCGGCCGGGTCGCTCCCCTCAGGCAGGTACAGCTCACCCCCCGCAGGCCGGTACAGGTCGCTTCTCGCGGGCACGTACAGGTCGCCCCACTGCTCCGGCGCGTCCATGCCGTACGCGATCCGCCGGGACGGATGCCGGCTTCGGTGCACGGCGTGCCGGATCCCCCAGGCCAGCCCGGCGACGCCGCGCCCGTGCAGGTGGGTGGCGCCATCGCCGGCCGCCACCCCGTCCGCCCGCCAGAGGTCCACCCACACCACCTCCCCCAGCGGCCGCCCCATCAGCGCGCGGACCTCCGGCGTCGGCCCGGGGAGCACCACCGTGCCGTCGGACAGGAGGGACCGCAGGTGGGCAGCGTCGTGGGCGTGGACGAGGTCGCCGCTCACGCCCGCCGCCGCGAACTCGCGCCCCGCGATCTCCGCCAGCAGGGCCGGATCGGCCGTCACGCCGGGGCCGACGACCACCAGGACATCGTTCATGGGGCCAGACCCTACAGAAACCGGGAGGGGCCCGCCGTGCCGTAGTTTGGGCCGGTGCATGTGAAGCAGCTTCACCCCTGGCCCACCACCGTCGCCGAGGCCGAGGCCGTCCAGGACCGGCTCCGCGGGGAGGTCGAGCTCACCGGGCCGACCGCGTTCACGCTGGTGGCGGGTCTCGACGTGCACTACCACGGCGACGACGAGCTGACGGCCGCGGTGGTCGTCCTCGACGCGGGCACGCTGGAGCCGGTGGAGCAGGTGGTGATCCACGGCGAGGCGGCCTTCCCGTACGTGC
The DNA here is from genome assembly GCF_040654715.1 of Nonomuraea sp. NPDC050643. Taxonomy (NCBI): domain Bacteria; kingdom Bacillati; phylum Actinomycetota; class Actinomycetes; order Streptosporangiales; family Streptosporangiaceae; genus Nonomuraea; species Nonomuraea sp. NPDC050643. The sequence continues at coordinate 113,130 of NZ_JBFAIM010000030.1, forward strand.
CCGGCCTGTTCGCCTTCCGCGAGTTGCCCGCCCTGGTACGAGCGCTCGAACGGCTCACCGTGACGCCCGGCCTGCTCGTCTGCGACGGCTACGGGCTGGCCCACCCGCGCGGGTTCGGCCTGGCCTGCCACCTCGGCGTGCTGACCGGGCTGCCGGCGGTGGGGGTCGGCAAGACACCGTTCGTCGGCACGCATGAGACGCCGGGCCGGGAGCGCGGCGCGTGGACGCCGATCGTTCACGAGGGCGCCGTCGTAGGCCGGGCCCTGCGCACCCAGCCCGATGTCAAGCCGGTGTACGTCTCCCAGGGCCACCGCATCTCCCTGGACACCGCCACCGACCAGGTGCTGCGCCTGGCCGCCCGCTACCGCCTCCCGGAGCCGATCCGCCACGCCGACCACCTGGCCCGCCACCCGGCCTGACCCCGCGAGACCGGGTGCCGTTGGGGGTCAGCGGCGCCAGGACCACACCAGGAGCCACACGCTCAGCCCGAAGAGCGTCATCCCGAGCGGCACGTGCACCGTCACCACGCCGGACCCGCCCATCGCGGACTGGACGAACCCGAGCAGCAGCACGGCCAGGCTGACCAGCGCCGGCCAGCCCGCGCCGCGCCCCGGCCGCCACAGCAGCACGGCCACGACGAGCTGTGCCAGGCCCAGCACGTGCACCGCCGTGGCGCCCACGCCGTGCAGGCTCCCTCCTCCCCCGCTCATGAGCTGGCCGGCCGTCACCGCCTGCGCGAGCACGGACAGCGTGTTGAGCGCGGCGACGGCCTTGAACGCGGTGGCGTACCCGCTCCCCTTGACGACCTGGGTGACCACTGGAGCTCTCCTTTGACCTCGGCGAAGGTCTCCAGCATTCCGCCGGGCCTCGGGGACGGCATCCGCCGCCCGTCGTCATCCCGGCTACGCCGTCAGTCGTACGCGGGGGGCTCGTGCGCGCCCGACAGCGCCAGCGGCGGCAGGACGGCCTGGGCGTCGGCGCCGCCGAACCACAGGCCGATCATGAACGCCGCCGTCGCCTCGAGCTGCGCGGCCCGCTCCAGCCCGCCACCGTCCACGGGGGTGCAGCCGAGGTCGGCGACGAGCGTGCGCGCGGCCTCCAGAGCGGCCGGGTCGTCCCCGCACAGCGGCACGGCCAGCGGCCGGCCGTCGAACACCGGCGGCGTCATCCGCCACACGTCCACGTGGCACAGGTTGAACCCCTTCACCACGTGAGCGCCGGTGATGTCACTGATCCGCCGCGCCAGGGAGCGCGTGGGATCGTACGCGGCCGGCTCGGCGGCGTTGGTCACGTCGATGAGCGGCTTGCCGCGCAGCGCGGCGCCGGCCGCCTGCAACGTGGCGAGCAGCCCCGCCTCCCTGACCGCCACCACTCCGGCCTGCCCGAACCCGGCCGCCTCGGCCCAGGTCCCGGCCCGCACCACGGCTCCCGCCCGCGCGCTCATCCGCTCCGCCCTGGCGGCGCTCCTGCCCGGGTCGCGCCCGCTGATCAGCACCTCGTGGCCCGCCCTGGCCCACTGCGTTCCCAGCGCGTCGGCCATGTCGCCCGCGCCCAGGATCCCGATCCGCATGTTCCGTCCTCTGTCAGTCGAAGGGGTTTTACTGGTAGGAGGACTGTAGAAATCTCGTCGCACACCATTCGGTGCCTAACGGAGGCTCCCCGTTGTACCTCGCCGACTGCCAGGCCAGACTCGCCTTCGACCTGATCGCCAACACCTGGAACGCGGTCGTCGTCTGGTCGCTCCGCCACGGCCCGCGCCGCCCCGGCCGGCTGCGTGAGGAGATCGGCGGCATCAGCACCAAGGTGCTGACCGAGACGCTGCGCCGCCTGGAGTTCAACGGCCTCGTGGTGCGCCGCGCCTACGCGGAGGCGCCGCCCAGGGTCGAATACGAGCTGACCGACCTGGGCCGCACCCTGCTGGGACCGATCGAGGCGTTCGGGGAGTGGGCCTTCGACCACGCCGACGAGGTGATGGCGGCTCAGGATCGCGTCGAGCTCACCTGAACACTTTACTTGGACCGAGTGTTACCGAATCACTACTCTGGGTAGCAAGTCGGAGGTTGTTCATTACCGTTACCCAGGAGGTTTCATGCTTGTCTCCCCCCGCCGGGTCGCCACAGCCGTGCTCGTGGCCGGTGGCCTGAGCCTGCTCGCCACCCCGGCGGCGCACGCCATCACCGACCCCGCCCTCCTGCTGAGCTGCGTGGCCGCGACCCCCAACGACCTCACCGCGCTCGTCGATCCCAGCGCCGTGCTGGCCGACCCGGCCGCCCTGGCCGCGCCGCCCGAGGTTCCGGCGACGCACTGCCTCGCGCCCTGACCCGAGCGGACAGGGCTCCGGTCCGGGACCACCCCTCGACACCGGTGCGGGCGGCGCGCTGACCTTGCCGCCCGGTTCCGGCCCCGACAGCGCAACGAGCGTGTACGAAGAGCAGCAAGGAGTTCCCTTGAAGATCCGAGTCCTGATCGCCGTCGCCGCCCTCGCGCTGGCGGCCGGCGCCCCGCCCCTTGTCCTCGACGGTCTCGGTTCGGGCGGCCCGCCTTATCTCGACGTCCAGGCCTACGTCCAGCACATCAACGTCCTGACGTCGTAGTGCGGGTCGCGCAACTGTCCGTGGCCGACAAGCCGGCCGCCCCACGGACCGCGCTCAGACGTATCGGCTACGTCATGTTCCTCAGCCGGTGGATCCAGGTGCCGCTTTATCTGGGGCTGATCGTCGCACAGGTCGTGTACGTGTGGCGGTTCATGCTGGAGCTCCTCCACCTGGCCCAGCTCGGTTTCGGCGGCACGCCGCCCGAGACCACCGTCATGCTGATCGTCCTCGGCCTCGTGGACGTCGTGATGATCTCTAATCTGCTGATCATGGTCATCATCGGCGGCTACGAGACGTTCGTCTCGCGGCTGCGCATCGAGGGGCACCCCGACCAGCCTCAGTGGCTCTCACACGTCAACGCGAACGTGCTGAAGGTCAAGCTCGCCATGGCGATCATCGGCATCTCCTCCATCCACCTCCTCCAGATCTTCATCAACGCGGCCAGACCGGCCATCACCGACCGGGAACTCATATGGAAAACCCTGATCCACCTGACCTTCGTCGTCTCGGCGCTCGCGCTCGCCTGGATCGATCGCATCATGGAGGGCAGCCGGCCACACCTTGGCAGCGGGGAGCGGCCTGCGGAGATGCAGCACCCGCAGCGGGGCGCCGCCTAGGGTGGCGGGGCGCGTGGCGGTGCCTGGGGCGGAGGTTCTGATGAGCGCGAAGGGCGCCGCGGTCGCGGGATTCGGCGCGGCGCTGGCCGCCGTGCTGTTCTGCGGCGGCGCCCACGCCGACGACGAACCCCCCGCGAAGGGCCCGGCGCCGCTCATCGGCGACGTGATCATCTTCAACGATGAGATCGTCGAGCCGGTGTCCCTGCCGGTCACCACGTGCGGAGGCCTGTTGCCGGTGCTCGCCAAGTCGCGGGCCACCTGCGAGGGCGCCTCCCGCGTGTCGGACGACGACGCGTGAAGCCGTACGTGCCCGCCCTCGGGGGTGGGCGGGCACCGAGGCGAGCACCGAGGCGAGCACTGAGGCGGCACCGGGGCGGCGCTGAAGCGGCACCGGGGGCGGCGGTCCGCGCTCCGGCCGCGTGGTCAGTCCGTTGAGTCGAACAGCCGCTCCAGCACGACGGCCACGCCGTCCTCGTCGTTCGACGACGTCAGGTGTTCCGTCGCCGAGCGCACCATCGGGTGCGCGTTGCCCATCGCGTAGCCGGCGCCCGCGTAGAGCAGCACGGCCAGGTCGTTGGGCATGTCGCCGAACGCCACCACCTCCGCCGGGCCGATCCCCCGTTCCCCACAGAACCGGTCGAGCGTGACCGCCTTCGTCACGCCCGGCGCGCTGATCTCGAGGATCCCGTCCACGCCCGAGAACGTGACCTCGGCCAGGTCGCCGATGGCCGCCGACACCGCCGCGTACATCTCGTCGGCCGTGTGCGCCGCCGACAGGGCGAGCAGTTTGGCGATGGGCTGGCCGCCGTCGAAGACCGAGGCCACCTCGCGGTAGGCCGCCAGGTCCTGGGCGACCCGCCGGGTGTAGGCGGCTTCGGCCAGCACGTTGCGGCCGGTCTCGACGGCCAGGCCGACGCCGGGCAGGGCGAGGGCGAGCGCCTCGGCGACCTTCCTGGCCGCGTCGGGGGCGAGCGGGTGGGTGGCGGTGATCTCGTCGGTGGCCAGGTCGTACACGATGGCGCCGTTGCTGCAGATGGCGGTGCCGGTGACATCCGCCTGCTCGGCGATCTCCCGGACGCCGCGCGGCGCGCGGGCGGTGACGAAGACGATCTCGGCTCCGGCCGCGCGGGCGGTCCGCAGGGCCTGCCTGGTGCGGGGGGTCACGGTGCCGTCGGTGGTGAGGAGGGTTCCGTCGAGGTCGGTGGCCACGATGCGCGGGAAGGTCACCCGCCGATCATCTCAATCCGGCCTGGCGATACGGTACGCGGGTGCGCTCTCCCGCCGGCCCAGACGACCGCCCAGACGACCGCCCAGACAGCCGCCCAGACAGCCGCCTCGACAGCCGCCCCGATGACCGGCTCGCGTCCGTCTTCCGGTTCGCCTCCGAGCTGATCGCCTGGGTCGCGGCCCCGTGGGCGCTCTGGTCGTTCTCCGTCCCTCTGGCTGTGCTGTCGGTCGTGGTGCTGATCGGGCTGCCGACGATCTTCTCCACTCCCGGTGACAAGCGGAGCGTGATCGTGGCCGTGCCGGGTTTCGTGACGATCGCGCTGGTCGTCCTGCAGGTGGGGGTGGCGGTGGTGGCGGCGTGGGCGGTCTGGCACGCCTTCGCCGCCGCGGTGGTGTCGGTGCTGGCCGTGGTGACGGTCGTGATGGAGCTGCCGCGCTGGCGGTGGCTGTTGTCGCGATAGAGCGGCTATCGCCGGGTGGAACGGCCGTCGGCGGGGTCGGACGGCCGATGTCGGAGTGCGACGGCCGGTGCCGGGCCGGCACGGCTCGCGTCAGATCCGCATCTCGCCGGGGAGCAGCTTCGCCGCGTTCGTGAGCTCCATGCCGAGGAGTTGCCCGGAGTCGCCGTAGTCGAGGACGATGTCCTCGGCGACGAACTGCCGCATGGCCTCGCCTGGCACAATTTCATGCTTCATTGCGATATAGGCCATATTTCGGCCCTTGTCCCAGTTCACGTACACCGTCTGCGCCCGCTGCCCCGACGGCTCGTCGTCCCAGGTCAGCATCCCCTCCTTGGCCTCGTGCGAGCCCGCCAGGGCCGCCCGGACCATGGCCATCGCCAGCTCGACCGCCTCCAGCGAGTCGAGCCCGGTGACCTTCCGCTCGTGCTCCCACCCCGCGAGACCGTCGATCCGGTAGGGGCACGACCAGTCGCCCGTCGGCTCCTCATAGGGCAGGCCGATCGTGACGACGACGTCACACGGCGGATCGGTACGCAGCGCCAGCACCCGATGGGCGATCTCGTACATGTCTGCTGATCTACCCCTGTGACCGCTCCAGGAAGACTCGGCCCGACACCGGTTCGGTACCATATCGTGGCTTGGAGATAGATTCGTGCCATGACGGCCGCGGGCTGATCTCCTACCGGCCGTGAGGGAGCCCTGTGATGAACGAGTCGTTCGGGACGCGTCTGCGAGCCAGACTCGACGAGTGCGGACCGCTCTGTGTGGGCATCGACCCCGGCCCGGGGCTGCTCGGGGCCTGGGGGCTCGACGACTCCCCCGCCGGCCTGGAGCGCTTCAGCCGCACGGTCGTCGAGGCGGTGGCCGACGTGGCCGCCGTGGTCAAGCCGCAGTCGGCCTTCTTCGAGCGCTGGGGCAGCCGCGGCATCGCCGTCCTGGAACGCACCATCGCCGACCTGCGTGAGGCGGGCACGCTGGTCATCCTCGACGTCAAGCGGGGTGACATCGGCAGCACGATGACGGCCTACGCCGAGGCGTACCTCGACCGGGGCAGCCCGCTGGCGGCCGACGCCGTGACGCTGAGCCCGTACCTGGGGTTCGGGTCGCTGGAGGGGGCGATCACCTCGGCGGTGGCCAACGACGCGGGCGTGTTCGTGCTGGCCCTGACCTCCAACCCGGAGGCGGCGCCGCTGCAGCGGCTGGTGGCCGACCAGGTGCTGGCCGGGGCCGCGGCGGCGAACGCGGGGCAGTCCCCGTTCGGGCCCGTCGGGGTGGTCGTGGGGGCCACGCTGCCCGCGATCGAGCACTCGCTGACCGAGCTCAACGGGCCGATCCTGGCTCCCGGGCTGGGCGCCCAGGGCGCCTCTCCGGCCGACGTCGCGCGGTTGTTCGCGTCCGTGCGGCACGCGGTCGTGCCGTCGGTCTCCCGGGCGGTGCTGACCGATCCCAAGCGGGTGCGGGCGCGTACGATCCGCTACCGGGACGAGTGCGCGGCCCACCTGGACGTCAAGATCGCCACACAGCGCTGACCCCGAACGTCTCGCTCAGCCGCGCCATGTCGTGCAGGTCGCGCTCTCTCGGCTCGTAGCCCTGGTGGAAGTACAGTTGCTGGTCCACCGACAGGCACGGCACGCGCACGCCCTCGATCACGCCGGAGGCGAAGGCGGCGGCCGGGTAGGTGAAGACACCGCCCCGCTCGTCGAGGCGCTGGACGGCCGAGCCGTCGGGTTGGAACAGCAGCGGGTGCAGGTCCAGCTCGTCGCCCCGGGGATCGCCCATGACGAAGCGGGCGGGACGGCCGGGCTCGACGCCCTCGCGCTCGGCGTAGCCCAGCTCCTCCAGCGCGGCGATCACGGCCGGCTCCTGCTCGGCGCGGTGTAGCAGGTCGAGGTCGCCGTGCGGCCTGGTGGCGCGGCCGACCAGCGCGTCGATGCCCCAGCCGCCGCCGATCCAGACCTCGCACCCGGCCTGGCGCAGCGTCTCGAGCACGGTCAGGACTGTGCGCGCCTCGAACATGCGCATCCTTCCTGCGGGTGATTTCCCGCGGGATCCGGTGGGTTAGCGTCGCCTCGTACGGAACGGAGATCGTACTCGAGCGAGGGACCCGATGCGTTGTGAGACCGGCGTGGCGATCGACGCGCCCGCCGAGCGGGTGTGGCAGGTCCTGACGGACGTCGAGCGCTGGCCGGAGTTCACGCCCACGATGACGAGCGTGCGGCTGATGGACGACGGGCCGCTGGGCACCGGCGCGACGGTGCGGATCAAGCAGCCGGGGATCCCGCGGCTCGACTGGGTGGTGACCGAGTTCCGCCCGGGCGTCTCCTTCACGTGGGAGACGATCACGGGCGGGGTGACGATCTCGGCCGCTCACGTGATCGAGCCGCGCGCGGGCGGCGGCGTGACCGTCGTGCTCGGCGTCGGCCGGACCGGGCGGCTGGCACCGCTGCTCACGCTGCTCGGCGGGCGGCGTACCCGGCGCCATGTCCGCGTCGAGGCGGAGAGCCTCAAGCGGCGCTGCGAGGCTCGATGACGCGGTTGACGGCGGCCAGCACCGCGTGCACCGAGGCGGTCAGCACGGAGGTGTCCTGGGCGGCGCCCCAGCAGGTGGCGCCGCCGACGCGGGCCTCCACGTAGGCGATGGCCCGGCCGTCACGACCGGGGTCCAGGGCGTGCTCGGCGTAGTGCAGGATGTCCACCTCGATCCCGTCGGCGGCGAGCGCGGCGGTCAGCGCGTCGAGCGGGCCGTTGCCGGTGCCGCGCAGCCGCCGCCCCGACCGCAGCGTGCCGGCGAACTCGTGCGCGCCGGGCCCGGTCTCCACCGTCCGCCAGTCCGCCAGCGCGCTGGTCTCTCCCGGTGCCAGGTAGGTGGCGTGGAAGAGCCGCCACAGCTCCTCGGCGGTGATCTCCTCGCCGCTGCCGTCGCCGGCCCGCTGGACGACCGAGGCGAAGTCGATCTGCAGGCGGCGGGGCAGCTCCAGGCCGTAGCGGGTCCGCAGCAGGTACGCGATGCCGCCCTTGCCCGACTGGCTGTTGACCCGGATGACCGCCTGGTAGCCGCGGCCCACGTCGGCCGGGTCGATCGGCAGGTAGGGCACCTCCCACGGCGCCTGCTCCGGCGGCACGCCCAGCTCGGCGGCCCGCTTGGCGTGGTGGGCCAGGCCCTTGCCGATGGCGTCCTGGTGGGTGCCGGAGAAGGCGGTGTGGACGAGGTCGCCCGCGTACGGGTGGCGCTCGGGCACCGGGAGCCGGTTGCAGTGCTCGACGACCCGCCTGACCTCGTCGATGTCGGACAGGTCGATCATCGGGTCGACGCCCTGGGTGTGCAGGTTGAGCGCGAGCGTCACCAGGTCCACGTTGCCGGTGCGCTCGCCGTTGCCGAACAGGCAGCCCTCGACCCGCTGCGCCCCGGCCAGCAGGGCCAGCTCGGCGCAGGCCACGCCGGTGCCCCGGTCGTTGTGCGGGTGCACGGAGAGGATCACCGCGTCCCTGCGGTCGAGGTGGCGGTGCATGTACTCGATCTGGTCGGCGTACACGTTGGGGGTGGCGATCTCGACGGTCGCGGGCAGGTTGTGGATCACCGGGCGGTCGGGGGAGGCGTCCCACAGGGCGGTCAGGCCGTTGCAGACCTCCAGCACGTAGTCGGGCTCGGTGAGGTTGAACACCTCGGGCGAGAACTGGAACCGGATGTCCCGGTCCCCCGCCAGGCGGGCCACGTGCTCGGCCGCGTCCGTGATGAGGGCGCGCAGCTCGCGCCGGTCGTGGCCGAGCACCACGTCGCGCCAGGTGGGAGCGGTGGCGGTGTAGAGGTGCACGACCACGCGGGGCAGGCCCTCGATGGCGGCGAACGTGCGCTCGATCAGATCCTGCCGCGCAGCCGTGAACACGACCACGCTCACGTCGCCGGTCTCCCGCGCGGCCAGCTCGCGGACGAAGTCGAAGTCCATCTGGCTCGACGAGGGGTAGCCGACCTCGATCTCCGTGAATCCCATGCCGGTGAGCAGGTCGAACATGCGGCGCTTGCGGGCCGGGTCCATCGGCTCGGCCAGGGCCTGGTTGCCGTCGCGCAGGTCGACCGGCACCCACAGGGGCGCCCGGGTGAGGCGGCGGGCCGGCCACGCGCGCTCGCCGGTCGGCGGCACCTCGACGCGCTCGTGCGCCGGGCGGTAGCGGTGGGAGGGCATGGTGCTGGGGCGTTGGCGGTTCCAGTCGTACACGGGCGCTAGACTAACCACAACACAGGTCCTCAGACAACCTGAGAGGTTTTACGATGCCGCTCGGCGCCCTCCGCCCCAGCCCACTGGTCGAACAGGCCACCCAGCACCTGCGGGAGCAGATCACACGCGGTGAGTGGCCGGTGGGCACGCGGCTGCCCGGGGAGAACGCGCTGGCCAAGACGCTCGGCGTGGGCCGCTCGACGGTGCGCGAGGCGCTGCGGGCGCTGGCCGGGGCGGGGCTCGTGCAGGCGCGGCAGGGGTCGGGGGTGTTCGTGATCGCCACGGAGCCGGCCGAGGACTGGCCGGCCCGGCTGCGGCGGGCCGCCATCACCGACGTCTACGAGGTCAGGATGATGGTCGAGACGCAGGCGGCGAGGCTGGCGGCGGGGCGGCGTACCGAGGAGGACCTCGCCGCGATGGAGTCGGCGCTGCGGGCGCGGGCCGACGCCGCGGCCGGGGATGACGCCTCCTTCGTGGACGCGGACATCGCGCTGCACGCGGCGGTGGTGGCCGCGGCGGGCAACCCGGTGCTCACCGACCTGTTCGCGGAGTTCACGCCGGCGTTGCGGGAGCGGCTGATCGATCTGGTGGAGCTGGCGGGGTTGCGCGAGCATGATCGCAACCCCGGGCACGGCTCGCACGCCGCCCTGGTGACGGCGATCCGGGAGGGGGACGGGGAGGCGGCGAGCGGGATCCTGCAGGCGGAACTGGAACAGACCCTGACCCACCTGCACAGCGACCGCTCCTGACAGACCGCCGGTGCGCGAGGGCGGGGCTGGTCGGGGCGGGGTCAGCCGGTTGGGCCGGCGTCCGGGCGGACGACTTCCTCTCTCTCGTTTTCGTCCTTGTCCTCGGGCGGTCGCTCCGGCTCCGGGTCCGGCTCCGCGTCCGGCGCGGGATCGGGGTCGGGCTCCGGGTCTTCCTGGGGCCGGGGCATGTCGGCGAGCAGAGGGCGGCGGTGCCTCGGGGTGTCGGCGCCGGACCGTTCCGCGACCACGTCGCTCTCGCCGTCCACTCCTCCGACCGCCTCGGGCAGCTCATCAGGCGTCTCGTTCATGGCCACCCTCTGCCCGGCGAACCGGCCTGTTACCGTCCGAAGGATGACCGGCGGAGCGCCGGCCACCCGCGCCCCTCCGGGAACGTCATTTCAGGCGGGCCGCGGCCTCCAGTGGCTCGGGCGAACGCAGGAAGCGCAAATCTTCCATGACCAGAGCGGCATTGGTGGCGCCGCCGCGGCGGAGGGCCGGGGAGAGCGTGTCCAGGTCGGGCCAGCGGGACGGGCGGAGGTGGACGCGGTAGCCGTCTCCGGCGGGGTCGAGGGTGAGGGCGTCGCCGATGGCGAGCCTGCTCTCCGGGAGGTGGGCCGCGGTCGCTCCGGCGGCCCGTTCCAGGGCTGCGACCGAGGTGACCCCGGTGGCGATGGGCAGGGTCGTGTCCGGGCCGCTGACGTGCTCGCGCAGGTCACGCAGGCGGGCGGCGGCGGTCGTACGGGCGGGATGGTCCTTGGGCAGACGATCGGCCAGGAGCCTCGCAACGCGGGCGACGTGACCCAGCGGCGGTACGGACGGACGCTCGCCGAGCAGGGCGATCAGCGCTTCCAGGGCGTCCTCGGCGCCGGAGGCGACGGTGACCCACTGCTCGGTGGTGAGCGGGGTGAGCCTCGGGTGGCGTTCCGCCCAGTACGCGACCGCCTGGTCCAGGTCGGGGCCCGTACGCCAGAGGTCGGCGGCATCGTCGGGCATGAGCAGCTCGACGACGGCGACGGCCTCGTCGGTGGTGGTGAGCGCCTCCAGGGAGAGCGCGGCGATACGCAACTCGGCCTCGGTCAGGCCGAGTTCGCGGGCCCGGGCGGCGTCGCCCTCGCGGAAGGCGGCGACGCGGCCCCGCGCCCAGCCGTCCGGCCAGGAGAGTGTGCGGGCCGAGGTGGACAGCAGGATCAGGCACTGTGCCGGTGACAGGCCGGTGGCCTCGGCGAACGCCCCTACGGTCGCCCCCCGGTCCACGGGCGGCGGCCCATTCTCGGCGATCAGGTCGAGCGCCCGCCGGAGCCGGTCCGGGTCGCCCCAGCCGCGGCAGGTCCGCAGCTCGACGACGCGGTTGCGGGTGAACAGGAGCGGGTCGGGGCCGCCCGGGGTGTGGAGGAGCGCCGTGACCGCGTACCCGTGTCCCACCTGCTCGTGGTCGGCGACGGCGGCGGCCGCGATGGGGCCGCGGCCCGAGTGGACATGCCCGAGGTCGTACTCCGGGCGCAGCCGGGCGACGTGCCAGGTGCCGTCGGTACGGAGGAGTTCGGGGACGGCGGCCAGTTCCAGAAGTCGCGCGCGCCCGCCGCCGTCGCCCCACGCTGCCTCCAGGACGGCGGCGCCGAGGCGGCCCAGCGTGTTCTCGACCCCCTTGACGGCGCGGGCGTCGAAGACGGCGATCTCCTTGTCGTACGGCACGTCGACGGCGGCACGGGCAAAGTGGACGATCCTCTCGTACGCGGACTCGGGCCCCGGATCGTCCGGCTCGGGGGACCTCTCGGAGAGGACGCCGGGTGCCGCGGAGGCGGGCGCCGGGCGCAGATGGCGCGGCGGGGTCAGCGCCAGGCGTGCCAGCAGGGCGAACGCGCGCTCGCGGCATTCGACGGCCGTCCACACCAGGAACGTGACGCCCTTCCGGAGCGACTCGTCGGTGATCTCCGGCAGGAGCGGGCGGAGCCGTCCCGCCAGCTCGTCGCGGGCGGCGCCCTTCTCCCGGTACCCGCATTCGGGGTCCAGCGCCCGCATGAGGTCGGCGGCGAGCGCCGCGTCCGCGACGTCGATCAGGGCCTGCGCCTTCTTCTCGTCGACGGCGCGCAGCGCCCTGGATCCTTCGGGGTCACGCGGCCGCATCGCCGACCACCGGCCGGGCGGCGCGACCAGGCGGGTCCCGGACGCGTAGCGGTGGTGCTCGACCGTGCTGATGTTCTCGGCGCCGTCGTGCTCGGGGACTCTGCCCCAGCCCCGGACGTAGCGGCCGATGGTCCGCCCGGCCGGGTCCCGCAGCTCGATGATCCGGCCCTGGCCGCGCCACACGGTGGCCTCGGCGCCACCGGGGAAGGCGACCCGTTCGCCCTCGGCCGGTACGACGCGGCGAGCGGCGGGGTGCGCGCCGCCGTGCGGGCAGTGCGGGCCACCGTGGTCCAGTACGGTCACCCGGCCGTTCACGGCGATCAGGCAGCGGTCGTAGAGGTCGCGCGCCTCGGTCCGTTCGTGGGACCGGCTGGAGACGACCTCGTACGTGCCGAAGCCGTGGGACGGGCCGACTCCGTCCGGTGTGACGACGGAGGCGCGGAACTTGTACTCCCAGAGCCGGCCGGACTCGATCAGGAGCAGGTCGGTGCCGCTCTCCTCCAGGTAGTCGGTGATGGTGTCGACGTGGCCGGGGACGAAGGCGGGCAGCTCCAGTTCGTCGAGGACGCCGCCGCTCAGCGTGGTGGCGAGGGCGCGGGCCGGGTCCGTCCCGGTCGCGATCGCCCGGACGCTGTCCAGGAGGGGGCCGGGGACTCCGGCGATGGTGAACCGCCCGGCGTCGCACAGGGCGGCGTGCGCGTCCGGAAGCCCTTGATGGGGGATCCGCTCGGCATGCTCGGCCAGGATGGCGGCGACGATCCGCGCCGTTCCCGGTGTCGTGGTCAGGGCTCGTACGGTCTCGGGGGCGGTCTGCTTCGGGACGGCGGGCTCGGTGACGTTGAGCTGGTTGGTCACGTTGCCCACGATCGCGTCGCGCAGCAGCGGAGCCCAGTCCGGGTCGGCGGCGACGGCGGCCAGGTCGGTGCCCGCTCCGGAGGCGAGCCGGTCGTACAGCTTGAACGTGTGCAGCAGCCGGGGCCGCGCGAGCGGGACGCCGCGGTCCAGGAGGAGATCGAGGAGCGGGAGGTCGGCGGCGGTCTCCTCCCAGCGGTTGACCTCGTCCTCGTCCACTCCCAGCACCGCCTCATGGTCGTCGCAGGTGAGGCCCTCCGCGCGCAGCCGCGTACCGGCGTCGTGCAGGAGGTCGCCGAGACCGGCGACGGGGAGTGCGAGACCCGCGTACCGCTTCAGGAAGCGGCCGAGCCAGTCCTTCGCCGCCGCCCCCGCCAGCCCGGGGGACGTGGTGAACGGGGCGGTCAGGCCCGCGCCCGCGAGGTTGCCGAGGAGGAGCGACACTGCCGCGCTCTTCGCGTTGGGGGTGTCCGTGGCGGGCAGCGGCAGGGTGGCGAGGAGCGCGCGGCCGACGCCCGCGTCCGCCCGTGCCATCGGGCCGAGCAACGGAAGGACGAACGTCCAGAGGGCTCGCGGTGCCGATTCCATGCAGCCGCTCGCCAGCAGGGCCCGCACGGCGCGTTCGTCCTCGGGCCCGCCGAGGGTGTGCCCGGCGGCCTTCGCCAGCGCCGCCCAGCCGTCGGCCAGGGCCAGCGCGCCGTCGGCGCCGTCCGGGACCTCCTCGCACCACGCGGTGAGCAGGCCGCGGTGCCAGCGGTACGCGCCGGGGGCGGGATGGCGGGCGGCGAGCCGCTTGCCGTGCTTCTTGAGCGTGGCCGTGCCGGCGGCGTCCGGTCCCGCGGCGAGGTGCGCCGCGACGAGCGCGGCCTCGTCGACCGGCAGCGCGTGCGCGTCCTCGGCGGCGCGGGCCTTGTCGAAGAAGGCGGCGGCGAAGCGGGCGCTGCCCGCGGCGGCCAGGATCCGCGCGCACTCCTCGTAGAACGGCGGCAGCAGCTCGGGCGCGTGCCTGTCCAGGTCGTCGCCGGTACGGGTGAGCGCGGCGCGGGCGAGGCCGGGCTTGCGGGCGGCCAGACCGTGGGCGGCCCGCAGGTCGGTGTGCGCGGCCAGGATGCGGGCGCGGTGCGCCGGGTACCGGTGCAGGGCGGAGGCGAGGAAGCCGAGCGGGCCCGCGTGCACGGCGCCGACGCCGGTCTCCGCCACCGGGTCCAGGTCGTACAGCGACTTCTCGGCCTTGTCGCCGTCGACGGCCGCGCGCCGGACGAGTTCGACGACCGGTTCGTCCAGGACGGGGTGCTCGTAGCGGACGGCGACGCACGTGTCCTCGTCGGAGCCGGCAGGCGTGCCCGGCAGCACCGCCCCGGCGCGCAACAGCACCTCGCGCGCCGGGGCGGTGCTGCCGGAGGGCGCCACGGTGCCGGGCTCGCCCTGGTGGGCGTCGCAGTAGCGGGAGTACGCCTCAGCCGCCTCCATCGCCGGCTCCATCGCCGGCTCCGTCTCGTCCACGGTGCGGTCCGCGTACAGGGCCATGAGTATGCGGACGCCCTCGGACCAGGCGATGTCGCCGATCTCCCGGCCGCCCGCGGTGAAGCTCAGCCCCGCCAGGTAGGCCGGGCTCATCGGCCCGCTCCAGTGCAGGTCGATCTCGACGCCGAGCGGCTCGGGCGCGTGCACGGTGAACCGCGCCCTGTCCCCTTTGACGCGCCCGCCCAGCTCGTGGACGCGGCGTTCGAACGCGGCGCCGCTCTCGTAGCGGGCGTCCATGTATCCGAAGGTGTCGACCACGCCGAACGTACGGTCCATGCTCGCGGGACGCGTCCACACCTCGCGGCGCACCTGCTCGACCACCTGCGTGAGGTTCCGCCCCCGCCAGATCGGCAGCTCGTCGCCGAGCAGCAGCGGGTGCGGGATCGCGAAGGAGTCCGCGCCCGTCCACGCGCCCTCGCGCAGGAGCGCGCAGCGGCCGAGGTCGGGCGCGCCGTCGGCGATCGGGGCGATGACCAGGCCGGTGAGCGTCTCGCGCCACACCGGGTCGTCCCACACGGCCGCGAACACCGCGGCCGGGACGGGCAGCGAGCGCACCATCCAGGTCTCGACCTGGTCGTGCACCGACCGCGCGTGCTCTCCGAGCCGGTCGCAGAGGGCGGCGAGCCGTACCGCGGCCGGATCCTTCCTGACGTTGGCGGGCACCTTGGCCGGCACGTGGCCGGCGGCCGTCCGGCAGGCGAGCACCGGCCGCCGCGTCCCCTCAACGGTGAGTTCGTGGCCCGTCGCGATCCCGATCCATCCCATGGCACGTCATTCTTGATCATCCCTAGGACATTTCTGCGGGAACCAATGATTTACCCGCAGTGACCGGGGCAGCCGGGAGGGCGTTTCCCGCCCGGCCTGGCGCGCGCCTGCTCCCCGGTCCGGCTCCGGTGGGCGGACGTCAGGTGAGGGCGTCCTCGATCTGCCTGCGGTTCGGCATCGACGTGCTGGCCCCCTCGCGCTGCACCGACAGCGCCGCCGCCGTCGAGGCGAAGGCCAGGGCCCGCTCCATCTCGGACCCTTCCGACCGCGCCGCCGCCAGCGCCCCCACGAACGTGTCGCCGGCCGCCGTCGTGTCGACCGCCTTGACCTCCACGGCCGGCACCCGCAGCCGCGCCCCGGAGCGCGAGCCGTAGAGCGCGCCTTCGGAGCCCAGCGTGATCACCGCCTCCTCCACCATCTCCAGCAGCGCGTCGAGGGCGCCGTCTGGGTCGGAGACGCCGGTGATGGCGGCGGCCTCGTGCTCGTTGGGGACGATCGTGGTGACCGCGTCGAGCAGCTCCTGCGGCAGCGGCTGGGCCGGCGCGGGGGTGAGGAAGACGGGCACGGCGGAGACCCTGGCGGCCTGCGCCGCCGCCACGACGGCCCGCATCGGCAGTTCGAGCTGCAGCAGCAGCGCGCGTGAGCGGGCGATCGCGGCCAGGTCGGTGCCGGACGGCCCGGTGACGGTGCCGTTCGCGCCGGGGACGACGATGATCGAGTTGCCGCCGTCGTCGTCCACCACGATGTGCGCGATGCCGCTGGGGCCGGGGACCTGGCGCAGGCCGCGCAGGTCGATGCCGGCGTCCGAGAGCGTGGCCCGCAGTTCGGCCCCGAAGCCGTCGTCGCCCACCGCCCCCAGGAACGCCACCTCCGCGCCCGCGCGGGCGGCGGCGATCGCCTGGTTGGCGCCCTTGCCCCCAGGCACGGTACGGAACCGGTGCCCCGTGACCGTCTCACCCCGTTTCGGGGCTTCGGAGACATAGGCGACAAGGTCCATGTTGGCGCTGCCGAAAACCGAGATCATGACCTCATCATCTCCCGTGTACGCACCGTCAACTCCTCGAGCCCCACCCCGTCGAACCCGGTCAGACTGCTGGCCAGGCTGTCGCGCATGCGCCAGCGCTCCGGCACGCCGCCGTTCAGCGCGCCCGCGACGGACCCCGCCGTGGCCCCGGCCGAGTCGGTGTCCCAGCCGCCGGCGACCGCCCCGGCGATCGTGGCGGTGAAGTCACCTCCGCCGTGGACGAGCGTGGCGGCGACCAGGGCGGCGTTGTTGATCGTGTGCACCCAGTGCAGGCCGCCATGGCGCTCGTGGAGCAGGTCGACGACCCGTTCGAAGTCGGCCTCGCGGGCGGCGTCCGCGGCGGCCAGGCGGACCGCCTCGTGCAGGCGCGAGCCCGCCGGCACCACGGACAGGCCCGCCCGCACGACCTCCTCCGCCGACGTGGCGACCAGCGAGGCGGCGCACATCGCGGCTGTGAACATGGCCCCGTAGATCCCGTTGGCGGTGTGCGTGAGCCGGGCGTCGCGCCAGGCGTACTCGGCGGCCGTGGCCGGGTCGCCGGGGTTGACCCAGCCGTAGACGTCGGTCCTGATCAGCGCGCCGATCCACTCCCGGAACGGGTTGCGGTGGGTGGCCGTGCGCGGCGGCTCGACGCCGTCGAGAAGGTTGCGGTACGCCACCCGCTCGGCGGTGAACGTCCGGCCCGCGGGCAGCTCGTCCAGCCAGAGCCGGGCCACGTCCTCGGTGGTGAAGCCGCGGCCGTGGCGCTCCAGGACGGACAGGGCCAACAGCGGGTAGTTGAGGTCGTCGTCCTCGGGGATGCCGTCGATGTTCTCGGCCAGGGAGTTGACGGCGCTGCGGCGGTTCCACGGCCAGCGGCGGGCGACGTCGCCGGGCAGGCCCTCGGCGGTGAACCAGCCCGTGATGGGCCAGTTGCCGGTGGCCTCGGCGATCCGCCTGATGCCCTCGCGCGGGATCTTCTCCACGGGCTTGCCGAGCACGCACCCGGCCGCCCGCCCCTGCCACGCGCCCAGCACCCGCGCGGGATCCACCCGAACCGCGCCCCGGTCATGGACGCCGGAGCCCCGCGGCCCCCGATCGGCGGCGCCGGACGCTCCCCCGCCGGTGGCGCGCGGTCCCGGCCACTCCGGGCACGCGGCGATGATGTCCGCCAGCTCCGACGGCTCCCGCAGCGGGGACGGGATGCCCGCCAGCTCGTCCAGCAGTTCCTCCGCCAGTCCCCGCAGCTTCGCGGCCCCGGCCTCCGAGTCATCGACGCGGTCGAGTTCGTCCGCGCGGTCCGGCTCGCCCGGACCGTGCCGGTGCTGCTCGG